>CANHRW010000023.1 GCA_947462865.1 Bacteroidota bacterium
GCGCCGTCTCTTTTACATACGCCACCTAAAACCCAAGTACCACATGGTTCCAAAGATAGGCCCCCATACAGCACTTGCATCAAAATTTCTAGACCATGGATTGGCTGCATTTACAATGGCATTGTCTTGCATAAAATTCAATAAATTTTCGGCTCCAATATAAATGGCATTGCCAGCTTTCTTTTTAAATGATTTACTCAATTGAATATAATGAATAAAAAAAGCGTTGCTATATTTAGGGCCACGAACTCCTTCGTTTGTTATGAGTAAAGGGAGTTGTTTTTCGCCATTCCATTGAATGGTATAATCCATATTCCAATAACTGTAAGTTTGATAAGAAACAGTTAAAAAGGCCCTATGTTTGGCAATAAGGGGTTGCATGTAAAATATATCGTTTCTATTAAAGCCAGCGTTTAAATAGCGGTAAGCCAATCTTATGTCGAGGTGTTTAATGGGTTCTGCATCAAACTGAATTTGAAAACTATGAGAACGACTAGCCCTATTCAGTTGATAAATTGCAACTTCATCTGAATTTTGGTACCTATCTGCAATGATTTGGTTGTCAAAAAATGTGTAGAAATAGTCTATAGAAACCAATGCTTTTCGGTAGTTAAGGTTAAAATTCCAAGTAAAACTTCCTCCTAAATTCCATGCTTTTTCTTGGTCAAAATTAGTGACTTTATATTTTTGATGATTGTCATCAAATATGCCCGGTATGTTGAATTTTCTGGAGCTGCTAAGTAAGCCAATATTTTCTCCTAAAACTGAAGCAGTTCTATACCCTTTTCCAGCTGATGCTCGTATTGCAATTGTTTGTATGGGTGAATATTTAATATGAATTCTAGGCGTAGTAAAAAGTCCAAAAAGACTGTGTAAATCGGCCCTGAATCCACCTACAATGGTAAGTCTTGGACCAAATGTTGCTGTATATTCATAAAAGACACCTGGAATATAATCATTTCGTTTAAACTCCATTACGGTGTCCGAAATTGCCTTACACGATTCCTGATACTGATCATTTAACAAGCTTATTCCTGTTTTAAATTTATGATTTGTACTAACAATAATGCTTTGGTAAATCAAATTCATGTAGTTGGAATTTTGAACACCTGTATAAAAGTTTCTACCAAGTATAGTTTGAATATTTTGTTGGCTGAATTGCATTTGCAATCCAATACTTTTATACATTTTTTTAGGGAATACGTATCCTGATTTTACCCAAAGTTCTTTTCTGTTGCTTGTCATTGAAGTAGCATACAGAGAATCTGAAGTAATATTGGTTTGGCCGCTATTTTTTGAATCACTCAATCCCCTTAAACCACCCTGAATCATCAATCCTTTTTTGTTTTCAAATTTAAAGCGATACATGCCATTAAACTGATTTCCAATAGGGTTGTCGATAAATCCATCATGGTTATGGTCAGTCCCATACCATGTTTTATTGCCATGGATTAAAATAGATTGTGAAAATTTTTGAGTGTTTTTTTCTTGTACAATTAAATTGAATTCGGAACGTCCACCTGCACCATAATAGCCATTTATGAAAATTTTTTCAGGTTCATCTGGTTGGTGTAATTCGGTATTGATTTGTCCAGCAATGCTTTCGAACCCATTCACAACAGAACCAATACCTTTGGTTACTTGAATGCTCTTAATCCATGTACCAGGTGTATATCCATAGCCAATTTGAGATGCAATGCCCCTTGTACCTGGGGTCATTTCTTGAGTGAGTTGAGTGTATTGACTTGCCAATCCCAATAATTGAATTTGTTTGGTTCCAGTTAATGCATCATTAGACGAAACATCTATTGCTGGGTTAGTTTCAAAACTTTCAGATAAGTTACAACAAGCAGATTTAAATAGCTCTTTCTCATTCATTGTAATTGTTTTCCAGGGGTCAATAAAACTGATTTCTGTAGACTTTCTTTCGTACTGAATGGCTACTTCTTTTAATGCGGTATTACTAATTAATTGTACAGTTATCAACTGATTGTTTTTTACCAATATTGTGTCAGAAACAAAACCAATACACTGAATTAACAATTGATTGTTATTACTGACTCGTTTAATCTGAAATTGTCCAGAAGCATTTGTTAGCACTGTTTTGGTTTCTCCAAGCCATTGAATTTGTGCACCAATAATTGGTTCAATTTTCCCATTTATAGTTTTTTCTTGAACAACACCATTCAATTCAGATTGGTTTTGTGCATTAATAGTTACTATACTCATCAACAAACAACCCAATAAGATAGTCGCATTTCTAATCATGGTGTGTATTGTCATGGTCTCTATACAAGCAGCAATTTGGTAGTTTGATGTAAGTACTGTCTGCTGCTTTTTTCAGATCAGTATCATGACCTACTGCAGCAATTAAAGCATGTATGCTATCCAAGCTAATCTTGTCAGTATCAAATTTTACAAACATGCGTTTAGTATCTATATTCCAATTCGCAACTTGTATGCCTTTTACATCACATGCAAGTTCAATTCTTTCTTTACATTCAGTACAATTGCCATATACTTTAAATTCTGTTTTAATAGTGGTTTGCAGACCTTGAATCCACATAAATAAACTACTAATTATTGCGATAATGAATTTCATATTAATTGGGATTAGAAAAGGCTTGATTGTTTAAAAAATTTTGATCAGTAAATGTTTTTAAGAACGCAACTAGGTCTCTTTTCTCTTGTGTACTGAGTTGAATTCCTGCAATTAACTTTTGCATATTGTCATCCATGTTTGGCGAATCTTTATGAATCCCTTCGTTATAGTGTGAAACAACTTCTTCAAGTGTTTTAAATCTTCCATCATGCATATAGGGTGCTGTTGCTTCTATATTTCTGAGGCTGACAACTTTAAATTTACCATTATCGGTTGCATCTTTAGTTACCAATCCTCTGCCATTATCAGTAAATACTTTGTCCAATCCATTGTTTCTAAATGCATCATCTGATAGCAATACATCAGAATGACAATGGTTACAATCTCCTTTATTAAAGAAAATAGAAAGTCCATTTTTTTCTTGTTGATTAAGAATGGTGGTATCTCCCTCAAAATAGTATTGATCGAACCTGCTATTAAACGAAACCAAACTTCTTTCAAACTGAGCAATGGCTCTCACCACCAAGTTTGAGTCAATATTTCTAGTTTTAAAAGCACGGTAAAATAGAGTAGGATATTTGGGGTCTTTTAAAAGTCTTTGAACAACTGTGGTCCAATCATTGTTCATTTCAATTGGATTGGTAACGGGGTCATGGGCTTGTTCTTCTAAGGATGTTCTACTCCCGTCCCAAAAAAAGTATTTGCTCCAGGCTAAATTTACAATGGCCATGGCATTGCGGTTTCCTCTGCTTCCATCTATTCCAGAACTGTATCTACTTGAATCTGAAAATCCATTGACTTGTTGGTGACAGCTGCCACAACTTTGTGTATTATTTAAACTTAATTGGGTTTCGTAAAACAATTGACGTCCCAATTCAATGCCTTCTTTTGTTAACGGGTTGTCAGCATTTTGAGGCATTTCACTCAAATACACATTTACCCAACTTGGATAATCAATCGATGTTGGAGTTGGTTCATAATTATCATCTGTTTGATTGCTAGTTTTTTTACATGCAAATACTAGCATGGTTAGCACAATTAGTACAATTATTTGCCTCATCTTATTCAATGATTAATTTTTGAACTTTTTCGGTTTCATGAACATCTTTACACTTGATAAAATAAATACCTGCTGGGAAATGAGACAATGGAATGTCTATTAATCTCGATTTTAAATTGGAATTAAATACCATTTTACCCGTCATGTCTATGAGAGAAATTGTACTGATTTCAATATCACTTTCAACTGTTAACATATTTTTAGCAGGTTGAGGATACACTTTAAAAGTAGACTTCTGTATTGTTTCTATTCCATTAATTGGATTCAATGCGTTATTAATTGCTGTTGTTATGGCATTGTTTTCAGCAGGGCTATACCCCTGTTTTTGATAATAAATACTATGGGTATTGCCTCCTGCTATTACAATGGTTGGCATGCCCATTCCACCATAATAATTTACTTCATCTGCTCCATTTTCAAACAAGGGGTATGCGAAGCCATTCGCGTTAGACCATGATTTTAAGTTCGCGCAGGTAGTTGTATTGTCATACGATATTTGAAACATTTTTACCCTTTCAGGTTGGCTAATTTTAGCAGATTGAAGAATGTTTTTAAGTCCTTTACCTGCAGTAATGCATGGGCTACAGTTTGGAAGCATTACATATTCTATGACAACTGCAAATCCGGAATCTAATTGCTCAAACAAATTGGTTTGAATGCCATTGCAATCGGTTTTAGAAAAGTTCATCACAGTTGTTTGTGCTTGAATATGCGAAAAGCTAAGAATTAGCAATAAGCTAACTCCACTAAGAATTGATTTCATTTGAATGGGTTTAAATTTTTAAAATAATTAGAAAGTATGCGGCAAATGCTACAACATGCTAAATTCTAAAAATCGAAAGGAAAGGACCTTGTTGCTTAAAAAGCAGGAGGGGAGGCCCTTCATCTAAAGTTCCATGAATATGGCTGAAAAACGGTGAATCAAAATTTTGAATGAAAACCTGCATCAAACAAATTTCTTGGGTATTTAAAATGGGAGCACTGTTGCTTGTATTTAAAATTAAATCGTTGAATGGGCTGAGTTTGACAACCACGTCCTTGCAACAATCCATGTTTCCTGTTTCGGCACAATCACATGGATCGCCCTGTTCATTCCCAAAAGCAATTTGAGTGAGCGACTCACCACAATAATGTAAACTTGCCTTTACAAAAGCATTTGTTCCAAGCGTAACAAACAATAGAAATATGGCGATGACCTTTTTCAAATCAACACAAAATTACTGCTTTTTAATGTTAAATTTCAACTATCTGTCAATAAATCAATAGTTTTCTGAATACTTTGCTTGAAAAGCTTTAAATTTGCAGGCTTTTTATTTAACATGCAGAATATTAGAAACATAGCAATTATTGCACACGTTGACCATGGTAAAACTACTTTGGTTGACAAAATTTTACTTCAGACCAAATTGTTCAGAGAGAACCAACAGGCTGGAGAGTTGATTTTAGATAACAATGACCTTGAAAGAGAAAGAGGAATTACAATTCTTTCTAAAAACGTTTCGGTTCGTTACAAAGACTACAAGATCAATATCATTGATACTCCTGGTCACGCCGATTTTGGTGGCGAGGTAGAAAGGGTGTTAAACATGGCTGATGGCGTATTGTTATTGGTAGATGCATTTGAAGGCCCTATGCCACAAACTCGTTTTGTATTGCATAAAGCTTTGTCATTGGGTAAAAAGCCAATTGTTGTCATTAACAAAGTAGACAAGCCGAATTGCAGACCTGATGAAGTTCACGATGCAGTGTTTGATTTGTTCTTTAACTTAGATGCAACCGAAGAACAATTAGATTTTCATACCATTTATGGTTCGTCTAAAATGGGCTGGATGAGCAGAGATTGGAACCAACCAACCGAAGATTTCACTGCTTTGTTGGATGATATTATTACTCAAATACCGGCTCCGCATGTAGAAGAAGGTAACTTACAAATGCAAATAACCTCATTAGACTATTCTTCTTTTACTGGAAGAATTGCCATTGGTAGGTTATTAAGAGGATCCTTAAAAGTAAACCAACCAGTTAGTTTGGTGAAGCGTGATGGAAAAATTCAAAAATCAAGAATCAAAGAATTGTATGTTTTTGAAGGATTGGGCAGAATTAAAGTAGAAGAAGTATTGCCAGGAGAAATATGTGCTGTTTTTGGCATTGAAGGATTTGAAATTGGTGATACCATTGCAGATTTTGAAAATCCTGAGGGGTTAAAACCCATTTCAATTGACGAGCCTACTATGAGCATGTTGTTTACCATTAACAATTCACCATTTTTTGGTAAAGAAGGTAAATTTGTAACTTCTAGGCATGTGCGTGAGAGATTGGAAAAAGAAACGGAGAAAAACCTAGCCATGAAATTAGAAGATACCGATTCACCAGATTCTATTATTGTTTATGGTAGAGGTATTTTGCATTTGTCAATCTTAATAGAAACCATGCGCCGTGAGGGTTATGAGTTAGCAGTTGGTCAGCCAAGAGTAATTGTAAAAGAAATTGATGGTCAAAAATGTGAGCCAGTTGAAATTTTAACGGTAGATACTCCCGAGGAGTCTGCAGGTAAAGTCATTGAATTGGTTAGCCAACGTAAAGGAGAATTGTTGGTAATGGAACCAAAAGGAGATTTACAACATTTAGAGTTCAGTATTCCAT
This sequence comes from Bacteroidota bacterium, assembly GCA_947462865.1. GTDB lineage: Bacteria > Bacteroidota > Bacteroidia > UKL13-3 > UKL13-3 > CAISCU01. The sequence continues at coordinate 6,306 of CANHRW010000023.1, forward strand.
CTAGAGGAATCATTGGTTTAAGAAACAATGTGTTAACAGCAACAGCAGGTGAAGCCATTATGGCCCATCGTTTCAAAGCATATGAGCCATGGAAAGGAGCTATACCATCAAGGTTGTCAGGAGTATTAATTAGTGGTGATAAAGGTGCTGTAACTGGTTATGCTTTAGATAAATTGCAAGACAGAGGTCGTTTCTTTATTGAGCCAGGAGATGAAGTGTATGAAGGACAAATTGTTGGAGAAAACATCAGACCCGATGACATGGTATTGAATGTGGTAAGGGCCAAACAATTGACCAACTTCAGGGCAGCTGGTAGTGATGATAACGTTAAAATTCAACCTAAAACCAATTTTTCATTAGAAGAATGTATGGAATACATACAAGGCGATGAACTCGTTGAAATAACTCCAAAAACATTGCGTTTACGTAAAATCTATTTAGATGAAAACGACCGCAAGCGTATGAAAAATGCCAACGCATAATTTAAAATAAGATTGATTCATAGAAAGACCCGCTTCGGCGGGTTTTTTGTTGCTGAATGACCTTTATAGATTTAATTTAAAAAGACCAATTTACTGCGCATACATACCCCAATAAAAAAGGATTTACCATCCATACTTCAAGAATTGGAAATTATAAATTCTGGGTAGAAAGTGTGAATAAGCAAGAGAATTGATTCTGTAATTTGCCCAAATGTTTAACTTTCAAAACAGCATTTTAGAAAAACTCATTGTTCATAGGGTAGGAAATGCAGAGGAAACACATTTGATCAAGCTTTCCAGAGCTGAAATAGACTTGTCAGATGCATATTTCAAAAGTGTATTGCTGCATTTTTTTACCAAAGGTTTGGTTCAAGAAGAAATACATCATTTTACCTCTACCAACGGAGATTTGAAATTGAATCCTGTATATACATTTGTGAAAGAAATTTTTGCAGAACAAACTGCTTTCCAATTTCAGACCATACAAATAGCCAACGCTTTGTTGCAGCAATCAACACATAGTAAAATCAAAGGTGGCGACTTATTTATTGTTCAATTGAGCAATATTGGTTTTGAAGGTAAGGAGTTTCAGGGTTTGGGTTTGTTTAAAACAGAAACCAAATTGGAATTTGTTAAAACCCAAGAAATGAAAACAGGTATTGAAATTGCGATGGATGAAGGTTTTATACCTGAAAAAATAGACAAGGCTTGCTTTGTATTAGATACCCAAGAGGCTGATGGCTATCGGGTAATTGTGTACGACAAATCAAACCAGTCATCGGAAGCAAAATATTGGAAAAATCAGTTTTTAAATATTGAGCCCGTTAAGGATAATTATCACCATACTGTTCAATTGATGGATCTCACAAAAGCTTTTGTACAACATCAATTGCCTAAAGAGTTTGAAGTTTCTAAAGCCGAACAAATTGATTTATTAAACAGGTCTGTATCTTTTTTTAAAACTGAAGAAACATTTAATAAAACTCATTTTGAACAAGAGGTATTGCAAGACAGCAGTCTCATAGATTCTTTCAGAGGCTTCAATCATCAATATGCAAAAGAACTTGACTTACAAGATTTGTCTGAATTTGAAATTTCGGGTTCAGCTGTCAAAAAGCAAGCCCGTACATTTAAATCTATTTTAAAATTAGACAAGAATTTCCATGTATACATACATGGAAACAGGGAGTTAATTGAAAAAGGGGTAGATCCGGACGGGAGAAAATTCTATAAAATTTATTTCAATGAAGAAAATTAAAGAGCCAATAAAAGGGGTAGTCAATTTATCGGCTCTTTTAATCTCTGCTGCAATTTAATTTTAATGAATCGATAGATGAACATGGTTGTTTTTTGTAAATAGAAAACTTCAATTTTTATGAATAATTACTTTTGTAAACTACTTAATTGTTTTATAGTCAATAGATTGTGTAAATATGAATATACTACATTTGTAGTACTAAATTTATTTTAAAATTGGAGTATTTCACGGCTTTAAATCCTAAAAAATCATATAATAATTTTGTGATTAGTGTTGAAAATAATTCACGACTCTATAGTGTCAATAATTTCTATTTGTGAATTGATTTCATAATAGGCTATCATCTATGTAAATAAAATACCATTCAATTATGAAAAGAACATTCAATATTGCGATAATAGATGACCATTTTGCGGTAAGGGATGGTTATCAATATTGTGTAGAGAAAATATCCTTTGTTAAACAGGTAGCTACTTTTGAGTCATTTGAATTGTATCAAAAATCCCAAGAAGTTTTCGACTTAATATTACTCGACATTGAGTTAAAAGACAACAATGGATTAGATTGTTGTAAAGCTCACAAATTAGCAGGATATTCAACTAAAATTTTGATGCTTTCCGCTTATCATGATGAAAGTTTTATTGTTGAAGCATACAACAATCAAGCTGATGGTTATTTGTTTAAAGATGCACCATACGAGGAAGTTGTGTTGGCTTTTGAAAAGGTATTGATTAAAGGTGATAAACATTTCAATCTAGAAGCCATTGAAACTATTTTCAATCACCACGAAAACAGTAAAAAAAATACAAAATTGGCCAAAGTATCAATCACCAAAAGAGAAACAGAAATCATTCATTTAATTTGTGAAGGTTATTCAAACAAAGAAATTGGAGCAGCATTGCACAGGAGTGTCACTACCATTTCTAAACACCGTTACAATATCATGCAGAAATTTGGATTCCACAAAAGCATTGAGTTGGTAAATTTTGCCATTGAAAGAGGTATCTTTAAAACCAAGAAAATATTTAAAAAAGCAAACCAATCATGAAAAAAATCATATACCTGTTATTGGCCTTCTTGGTACTTTTATTGGTTTATTTGAGTGGACCCAAGCCAAGCGAAGATCTTGTGGAATGCACATTACCTGTTTATCCTTCTAATGTGAAAGAGTTGCAACAATTTTTAGCTGTTAAAGAGAGTGGTCACATCATAAAACCTGGAAACCAAGCTCAAATCATTTGGGCCGATTCTGTACCAAATAGAACTAAAATTGTCTTTTTGTATTTACATGGTTTTGGAGCTTGTGCCTATGAAGGAATGCCTATTCATCTTGATATAGCCAAAAAATACAAAGCCAATTTATATTTAGCTAGATTGGCTTTTCAAGGAATAGATACCTCTAATGCCATGTATTTTTTAACCATGAACAACTTATGGCAATCGGCGGTTGATGCGTATGCAATGGCCAAACAAATGGGAGACTCTGTCATTATCATGAGTACCTCTACAGGTTCTACTTTGGCATTAATGCTTGCGGCTAGGTACCCTGAAATAAAGGGTCTAATAAATTATTCTCCCAATATTCGTTTAAAGGATCCTTTGGCTTTTTTAATAGATAATCCATGGGGTTTACAAATTGGAAGATTGGTTATTGGTTCCGACTCTTTCAACTATCAATTAGATGCAGAATTTGGTAAATATTGGTATTGTTCTTATAGGTTAGAGGCTGTTGTTCAATTAGAAAGATTGTTGGAGACTCAAATGATTCCTTCCACATTTAAAAAAGTCAAACAACCTGTTTTGAATTTATACTACTACAAGGATGAAAATCACCAAGACCAAATGGTAAACGTTGAAAAGGTTAAATGGATGCATGGTTTATTGGCCACTCCTGAAAATAAAAAACGCATTTTTAATGTAGAAAATGCAGGAGATCACATACTTGCAAACCCAATTCGGTCAAAAGACGTTTCAACTGTTTTTAAACAAACTAGCGCTTTTTGTGATGAAATTTTGGGATTGAAAGCTGATAATTTAAATATGTTTAAAAAATATTGAAAACCTCTTTCAATTGAACAGTCGAATAAGCAGTTTAATCCTTAATTTTGCATCCCGTACAGTAACAATTGTGCTCCACAAACTGTTATAATGACACCCGTCATTTCAGGAGATTAAACTTAGATTATGAGCGCAAAATACATATTTGTTACAGGGGGTGTTACCTCTTCACTTGGTAAAGGAATTATTGGAGCATCTTTGGCTAAATTGTTGCAAGCCAGAGGATACTCTGTTACTATTCAAAAATTAGACCCATACATCAATGTTGACCCTGGTACATTGAACCCATACGAGCATGGAGAGTGTTATGTAACCGAAGATGGGGCTGAAACTGACTTAGACCTTGGCCACTATGAGCGTTTCTTGAATGCACCAACTTCACAAGCCAATAATGTAACTACTGGTAGAATTTACCAACATGTCATCAATCAAGAAAGACAGGGAGCCTATCTTGGAAAAACAGTACAAGTCATTCCACATATTACAGACGAAATTAAGAGAAGAATCAGGTTATTAGAAGAAACTGGAAAGTATGAAATCATCATCACAGAAATTGGTGGTACTGTTGGTGACATAGAATCATTGCCATACATAGAAGCTGTTAGACAATTGCTTTGGGAGTTAAAAGAAGAAGATGCATTGGTAATTCATTTAACATTATTGCCTTATTTAAGTTCTACCCATGAGCTCAAAACAAAGCCAACCCAACACAGTGTTAAAACATTATTAGAATCAGGTGTTCAACCCGATATTTTGGTATGTAGAACAGAACACTCAATCACTAAAGAAATGCGCAAGAAAATTGCATTGTTTTGTAATGTTGATGCCAATGCCGTTATTGAAGCACTTGATGTACCAACCATCTATGATGTGCCTTTAATGATGTTGAAAGAAAAGTTAGACAAAACCGTTTTAAGTAAAATGAAGTTGTCTACCAAAAATGAACCAGATTTAGACTCATGGAAAAACTTTTTGGTAAGGCATAAAAATCCTAAGAATGAGGTTAGAATTGGCTTAGTAGGAAAATATGTAGAATTACCAGATGCCTATAAGTCAATCATTGAGGCTTTTATACATGCAGGTGCTCAGAATGAAGCAAGGGTTCGTATACAATACATTCACAGTGAATTAATTGCCGACGATAATGTAGCTCAGAAATTGGCTGATATAGATGGTTTATTGGTAGCACCAGGATTTGGAGACAGGGGCATAGAAGGTAAAATCATTGCGATTAAATATGCCAGAGAAAACAACTTGCCATTTTTTGGCATTTGTTTGGGTATGCAAATGGCTGTGATTGAATTTGCCAGGAATGTCATTGGTTGGAAAGATGCCCACAGTACAGAGATGAATCCTAAAACCAAACATCCTGTGATTGACATGATGCCAGATCAAAAGAAAATTACTGCCAAAGGAGGAACCATGCGTTTGGGGGCTTATGCCTGTGAAATTGCCAAAGATTCTATTGCCTACAAAGCATACGAGAAAACCAAAGTAACAGAAAGACACAGACACCGTTTTGAATTCAACAACAAGTACTTACAAGAGTTTGAGAAAGCTGGATTGCACGTGAGCGGTATAAACCCCGAAACCAAATTGGCTGAAATTGTTGAATTGAAAAAGCACCCTTATTTTGTTGCGGTTCAATTTCACCCAGAATACAGGAGTACTGTATTAAATCCGCACCCGCTTTTTATTAGATTTGTGAAGGCTGCAGTTGATTACAGTTTAAATGTACTGAAATAGTTTTTTTCAGTGCGATTAATCGTATTTTCGTCAAGTTTTTAAAAAATACCAATGGATAGAAATTCAATCATTGGCATGGTATTGATATTTGTAATATTGATTTCCTTTGCCTACATCAACCAGCCATCTCAATCAGAAATAGATGCGCTCAAACAAAAACAAGATTCAATCGCATTTGTCAATCACCAAGCAGATAGTATTGCCCAGGTTCAGGCAGCACAATCAATAACAGTCAATCCTGTTGTTAAAGACACCAATGCCATTAATAACCAATTTGGAGATTTCGCACAATTTGCAACTGGTACAGAAAGCATTTCAACCTTTGAAAATGAACAGTTAAGGGTATCTTTTACCAATAAAGGAGGAAGAATTTACAAGGTTGAACTTAAAAATTACAAACGTTCAGATGGTAGTCCTTTGGTATTGTTAGATGGCAATTCTAGCAATTTTGCATACCAGTTTCCCACTGTTCAATCTAAAGCAATTAGTTCTGATCAATTGTATTATGCCTTGAAAGCAAGTCCTGATAACCAGCACATTACTTATGTACTAGACTTAGGAAACGGAAAACGCATAGAACACCAATTTGACTTAAGTGACAACGATTACAGGGTTAAATTCCAGATGCAATTAAATGGAATGGAATCGGTGATAGCTTCAAACACCAATTTCATTGATGTCAATTGGACACAACAATTGCTCTTACAAGAGAAAACCCAAGAGGCAGAAGAAAGAACCAGTACCATTTATTACAGATATGCAGACGATGAGCCAGATTACTTATCTGAAGCCAAAGATTTAAAAGAAGAGCTGAAAACACCTATAAAATGGGTTTCTTTTAAACAACAGTATTTTAATACTTCTTTGGTGGCAGAAAAGCCTTTTACTGAAGGAGTAATTGAAACCAAAAAAGATGAGCAAAAAGAAAAAGTAAAATTCATGAGTGCCAATTTAATTCTTCCATTTAACCATGGAAGCGCTGAAAGCCACTCGTTCTTCTTTTATTTTGGCCCAAATCATTACAAAACATTGCAACAATACAATGTGCAGTTGGAGCGCGTGGTGCCAATGGGTTGGGGAATATTTGGTTGGGTTAATAAATACCTTACTGTCAATGTGTTTTATTGGTTGGGTCAATACCTGAGTAATTTTGGAATCATTATTTTCCTGTTGACTTTAATTGTCAAAACCATATTGTTCCCATTGGTATACAGGTCATATTTGTCTTCGGCCAAAATGAGGGTATTGAAGCCAGAAATGGACATTATCAAAGAAAAGTATGGCAATGACATGGCCAAGCTTCAACAAGAAAACATGAAATTATACCGCAAAGCAGGAGTGAATCCTATGGGTGGTTGTGTTCCTGTATTGCTGCAAATGCCAATTTTAATTGCCATGTTTCAGTTTTTTCCAAGTGCCTTTGAGTTAAGACAGCAGTCGTTTTTATGGGCTACAGATTTGTCAACTTATGATAGTATTTTTAGCTTACCATTTAACATTCCTTTCTATGGCGATCATGTAAGTTTATTTACTTTATTAATGACGGCATCTACATTGGTATATACCGTATACAATAATCAAATGACTGGGGTAACAGGCCAGATGAAGTATTTGAGTTATATTATGCCTGTTATGTTCCTCGGATTTTTTAACAGTTATTCTTCAGGTTTGACTTATTACTACTTTGTTTCTAACTTATTTACCATTGGGCAACAATTGTTAATTCGCAGTTTTGTTGATGAGAAATCAATTCACAGACAGGTAGAAGAAAACAAGAAGAAACCAGTTACTAAATCTAAATTACAAGTTAAATTGGAAGAAATGGCCAGAAAAAGAGGCATCGATCCAGATAAACTCAACAAATAAGATCAACAGGTATCAAAAGAAAAATCCCATTGAGTGGCTTGCTCAATGGGATTTTTTGTATAAACAAAATGAAAATGATACTTAACATATATGAATAACCATGCCAAAAGAGTTTATTAGGCAAATAGTGTAATTAAATACTTGTTTTTCAATAGTTTAAATATATGGGGTGCTAGGTCAATTCAATGCAGTGTTTGATTTTGTATACAGCCTGTATGAAAAAAACTACAAAGCCAACAATACTTTCCAGGCCAAATGAGGTTCATTTTGTTCCAATAGCTTTTTTGCAAGTAATTCAATGGCTAAATGTTTTTCTTGATTTGTTCCACTAGATGTAAGAATAGCTTGTAAATCCTTGTTCATTTTTTTATAAATTTCTATGCTATCAGCATCAGGTAAAGTTTCTACATTGCCGAGTTTACCAAAATCATTTCCAGTTAGAACCGAACTCTTTTTAATCAATTCAGGAAATTGGTCAAAGCCAATTCCTAAATTTTTTGCGGGTTTTGCCACTTCAAATAATGCATCACCGCTTGCTCTGACATACCAATCACTTCCTAGTCTGCCTACCAAATCCATTTTTTGTTGGTTGAGAGTTCCATCTAAATTCATGACCTCAGGATTGATATGCATCAAAACCATTTCAGCAATAATTAGGTTACCTGCTCCGCCTTCGTTGCCAGTTTCTATTACCTCTTTTACGATGCATTCAAACTGAACAGGGCTTTCTTTTACTCTAGGTGCTTTTACTTTTACAGAAGCTAACTCCGTTAAACCTGCTTTAACAAATTCATTGATTCCTTTTGAATATTCGCAACTGGCCAAACTCATTTGTTGCACCATGGCATAATTCACAACATTGATCACCACTTCTTTGGTTTCTAAAATGTTGTTTAGGGTATGTTTGGTGCTATTATCTCTCACTCTTCTTGCTGGTGAAAAGATAAAAGTTACAGGGTTTGATCCAAAAATATTGAAAAAGCTAAATGGGGCTAAATTAACAGCTCCATTGCTATCAACCGTACTGGCAAAGCAAATAGGCCTTGGAGCAACAGCTGTTAAAAGGGTATTGTGAAATTGTGCCAAAGGCAGGTCTTTTGGGCCTAATGTTTTCATGTTAAGCAATCAATTGAAACAAGTAATAGTTTTTCTTCCCTTTTTGTACAAAAAGGTATTTATTGTTGATGAGTTGTGTAGTGTTGATGACCAAAGCTGGGTCATTCATTTTTTCCTTATTAATTGAAATACCACCACCTTGAAGCATTTTTTTACATTCTCCTTTAGAAGGAAAAACAGTGCTGTGTTCGCACAACAAATCAATAATTGGAATACCTGCTTCAAGCAATTCTGTTTGAATTTGAAACTGAGGTACCCCTTCAAAAATATCTAAGAAAGTAGATTCATCTAGTTGTTCAAAAGCCGAAAGTGTGGCATTGCCAAATAAAATTTCTGAAGCCGATAGGGCAGTTTGGTATGCGTTTTCTCCGTGACACCTGGTTGTAATGTCTTTGGCCAATGCTTTTTGAAGCTGTCTCATGTGTGGTGCTTCTGCGTGAATTCGTTCCAAATCTAGTATCTCTGATTCATTAAGTAAGGTGAAAATACGAATCCACTCTTTGGCATCGTCATCGCTGGCATTGAGCCAAAATTGATAAAATTTATACGCTGAAGTTTTTTGAGCATCCAACCAAACAGCACCATTTTCTGTTTTACCAAATTTGGTGCCGTCAGATTTTTTAATCAAATTGGTAGTGATGGCAAATGCATCTCCGGCCGATTTTCTTCTGATTAACTCTGAGCCTGTAACGATGTTGCCCCATTGGTCACTTCCACCCATTTGAATTTTACAGCCATGGTTCTTCCATAAATGGTAAAAATCAAATCCTTGAACCAACTGGTAGGTGAATTCTGTAAAACTCATGCCATTGTCTCCTTCCAGTCTTTTCTTAACTGAATCTTTTGACAACATGTAATTGACTGTAATATGCTTGCCAACGTCTCGGATAAAATCTAAAAAACTAATGTTTTTAAACCAATCGTAATTGTTAACCATTACAGCACTGTTGGCTCCAGTATCAAAATTGAGGAACTTTTTTAGTTGTGTTTCAATACATGCTTGGTTATGTCTGAGCTCGTTTTCATCTAATAAATTTCTTTCTTGAGATTTGCCAGATGGGTCGCCAACCATTCCGGTTGCACCTCCAACCAATGCATAGGGTTTGTGCCCGGCTCTTTGAAAATGAATCAATGTCATGATTTGAGTCAGATGACCAACGTGTAAACTATCTGCTGTAGGGTCAAAGCCAATATATCCTGAACAGGATTCTTTTTTTAAGAGTTCTTCAGTTCCAGGCATGCTGTCATGCAACATTCTTCTCCATTTGAGTTCAGCTATGAAATCCGTATTCATTCAAGGGTTTAATTAGGAATTCGAAAATAAGCATGCAAAACAAAATTTAAGTGATTCAACCATTTTTTTTATTCAAATTGCAAACAAAAAATAGCTTGAATTTTTTAAGTCATTATTTTAAGAGTGCTATCAGCCAGCAACCACTATTCAATGTTGGACTTATTTTACCCGATTTGCTTAGAAAAGATATTAGGCAATATCAACAAGCAAACGCAGACTTTTCATTTGAAGTAAACCAATTGTTAAAGGGTTGTCACCAACACCAATCAGACGACAAGCATTTTCACTCATCAGATTTTTTTAACAAATGGCTTAAGCTGTTTTTGCACGAAATCAATACAAATCCTCGATTGGTTAATTTACCCAGAAAATGGTTTGTAGCTCATGTAGCCCTCGAAATGCTAATAGATAGGATCTTACTCAAACATTACCCTAATTTGGTTCATGAATTTTATACAGACTTGTCAGCACTCCAAACAAATAGCTTTGTAGAGTTTCTAGCCATTCATGGTATTTCCGATGATAACCGACTATACAAAAGGTGGTCACAGTTCAAAACTGCCCAATACA
>CANHRW010000024.1 GCA_947462865.1 Bacteroidota bacterium
AAAAATTACTGAAGTTGCCGCCGAAAAAAGAGGCTTGTTTGCCAATCCATATAAATTTATTGATACATGCCCAGAATGCCAAGCAACCTTGATTCGAAAAGAGGGCGAAGCGGTACATTATTGCCCCAATGAAAGCAATTGCCCCCCTCAATTAATTGGTAAAATAGAACATTTCATAGGTAGGAAAGCCATGAACATTGATGGATTGGGATCAGAAACAATCGGTGGCTTGTATAGAAAAGGTCTTATTCAAAACTATGCTGATTTGTATTCGTTACAAGCGAGTGATTTATTGGGCTTGACATTTGAAATAGGTGAAGAAGGGGCTAAAAAATTGAGGTCTTTACAAGAAAAATCAGCACAAAACATATTGGCCGGAATTGAAGCCAGTAAACAAATTCCTTTTGAAAGGGTATTGTTTGCATTGGGTATTAGAATGGTGGGTGAAACCGTTGCCAAAAAATTGGCCAAGCATTTTGGCAATATTGAAAACATTGCGCAAGCGGATGCAAGTAAATTGTCTGGGGTGTTTGAAATTGGAGAGAAAATAGCCGAACAAATTGTGCGTTACTTCAGCGATCCAAACAATTTACAAATCATTGCACAATTAAAAACAGCGGGCTTATCTTTTGAAACAAGCGCTAATCAAGCGCAAGTGTTGAGCAATAAATTGGCTGGTAAAACGGTATTGGTTTCAGGTACTTTTAGCATGAGTAGAGATGCACTCAAACAATTGATAGAACAGCATGGTGGTAGAAATGTAAGTGCTGTTTCTAAAAGTTTGAGTTTGTTGGTAGCTGGAGACAAAATGGGACCAGAAAAGTTAGCAAAAGCTACACAAATGGGTGTACAATTGATCTCAGAAAATGAACTGCTTGAAATGCTCAAATCCGTTTAAATTTACTTATTTTCGTATTGATGCAATTGCTCGAAAACATTAAAACAGAAATTGGCAAATTGATTTTAAACAAATCGTTTACCAAACGCGTTGCCATGCGTGTAATGCCTGATTTTGCTCAAATGCAAACAATTGCTATTTTATACGATGCCAGCAATAAACAACAGGAAGAAGAAGTTGCTCACTTTGCTGCTTTTCTTCGAGAGCAAGGAAAAAAGGTAATGATGATGGGCTTTGTGAATGAGAAGAACCTCCCCTACCAAAAGAAATTTCACATCAGTTCCCAATTTTTTTGGAAAGAATACCTCAATTTTTTTAACCTACCCGATAAAATCAAACTCAGTGGTTTTATCAATGAAGAATACGACCTTTTGATCAATCTTTATACCGCATACCACTTGCCATTGATGGCACTGTCATCCTACAGCAATGCAAGCTACCAAATAGGAGCAAAGTTTGAGGGTGCAGAACCATTCAATGAAATTTTAATTGATGGTTCAAGCCACTCTTTATATGAATTGGGTTTACACATGGTTCATTATTTAAAAAGTATTCGCAAGCAATGAACCAAAAACAATATCCAGTAATGGAACATTTCTACACCTTACAAGGTGAAGGAAATTTTACCGGACAGGCTGCCTATTTCATTCGATTGGGAGGTTGTGATGTAGGTTGTGTTTGGTGCGATGTCAAAGAAAGTTGGGATGCCTCAATACACCCTCAAATGCACATTGATGATTTGTTAAAAGCCATCTCACTAACTCCTGCAAAAATAGTTGTTATTACTGGAGGAGAACCCCTTTTACACCAATTAGACGAGCTTTGTCAAGCATTGAATGAGAATGGGTTAAGAACCCATATAGAAACATCAGGATCCTCTCCTTTAAGTGGACAATGGCATTGGATTTGTTTGTCACCCAAAAAATTCAAACCGGCTTTGGCAGAAGTAATTGCTGTTGCCGATGAATTAAAAATAATCGTTTTTAACAAATCTGATTTTGAATGGGCTCAACAGTTTGAAAAACAAGCAAAATCAACTTGTAAATTGTATTTACAACCTGAATGGGACCAGCAAGAAAAAATGCTGCCAATGCTTGTAGATTTTGTAAAAGCACATCCCAATTGGCAAGTTAGTTTACAGACTCATAAATACATGCAAATACCTTAATTCCATTACGGTGACTGATGACTTGGCATTCCATTCTGATGAAGCTTTGGCAACATTTGCAGATGTTGTGCTGCCTTTACATTTACAAAGAACCTATACCTATCGCATTCCACTAGAATTTGCAAAAACAGTTCAACCAGGCATGCGCGTTGCCGTACAATTTGGTGCAAAAAAAGTGTATTCCGGAATTATACAGTTGGTTCACCATAAGCCACCAGTTGGTTATGAAGCCAAATATATTTTATCTTTTATTGATGATGCACCCATATTAGGTACAGATCAACTTAAATTTTGGGAATGGATTGCGAGCTATTATTGCGCTCATTTAGGCGATGTTATGCAATTGGCTTTACCTGCTGCATTAAAATTAGAAAGTGAAACTACTGTTTGTTTAGCCGAAGATTTTGAAGAACAAAGTATAGAATTAGACGACCGAGAATACTTAATTATAGAGGCTTTACACCTGAGAAAAGAACTCCGCATTCAAGAGATTGAGGCCATCCTTCAACTTAAAAACACCTTACCCTATTTAAAAAGTTTGGTGAGCAAAAATGCCATCGTTTTAAAAGAAAACTTAGCAGACAAATACAAAGAAAAAAAAATCACTTGTTTGCGTATTGCCGCTCATTTAGCTTCAGAACATGCGCTTCAGGAAGTTTTTACTTTGTTAGAGAAAAAAGAAAAGCAGTTGGCTGTTTTGATGTGTTGCTTTCAATTGCAACAACAAATGCCTCATATTCCTAAAAAAACCATTTTAGAAAAAACAGGAGTCAGCGATTCATCTATTCAAACATTGATTAAAAATGGTTACCTAGAATCTTATCAGCTAACCATAGACCGTATTCAATTGGAAGCATTACCTCCTCAAGAATTCAGTTTAAACGACATTCAAACGGCTGCTTTCAATAGCATTGAAACCTTTTATCAAGAAAAAGATGTGGTGTTGTTACACGGTATTACATCGAGTGGTAAAACACATGTTTATGTGAAATTAATTGAAGCGCAAATAAAGGCAGGCAAACAAGTATTGATGTTACTGCCAGAAATTGCCTTGACGGCTCAAATCATTCAAAGACTCAAAAAATATTTTGGCAATACTTGTATGGCTTTTCATAGCAAATTCAGTGATGCCGAAAGGGTTGAAATCTGGAACAAAGTAAACAAACAAGAAATTCAACTCATTATAGGTGCAAGGTCTGCTTTGTTTTTGCCCTTTCATGCTTTGGGCTTGGTTATTGTTGACGAAGAACATGAAAGCTCCTACAAACAACAAGATCCTGCTCCTAGGTACCATGCCAGAGAATCGGCCATTATGTTAGCCAAAATGATGGGTGCAAAAGTATTGTTAGGTTCTGCAACTCCATCTATAGAAAGTTATACCAATGCACTCAATGGCAAGTACGGATTGGTAGAAATGCATCAAAGGTTTGGAGAAATTCCTCAACCCGAAATGGTATTGGCAAACCTTGCAGAAGAGAACAGAACCAAAACAATTGTTGGCAATTATTTCTCAAGTACTTTGGTGCATGCCATTCAAACGGCACTCGATAAACATGAACAGATTATTTTGTTTCAAAACCGCAGGGGTTATGCACCTATCTTAGAATGTGAAACCTGTAAGTGGATTCCAAAGTGTGTCAATTGCGATATCAGTCTCACTTATCACAAATACAACCAATCTTTGAGTTGTCATTATTGTGGCTACCAAATTCAATACCCTTCTAATTGCCATGCTTGCCCCTCGAGCTTTTTAAATTTAAAAGGCTTTGGTACCGAAAAACTGGAAGATGAAATAGGCATTTTATTCCCAGCAGCCAGAATTGCCCGTTTAGATTTTGATACCACCAGAACCAAACATGGACACGAAAAAATCATTCAAGATTTTGAGTCGCATGCTGCAGATATTTTAATTGGCACACAAATGCTCAGTAAAGGTTTGGACTTTGAAAAGGTATCTTTGGTGGGAGTTGTTAATGCCGATCAACTGCTATTTTTCCCTGATTTCAGAGCCCATGAAAGGGCTTTCCAATTGATTGCTCAGGTTTCGGGTAGAGCCGGCAGAAAACACAAACAAGGAAAAGTCATTGTTCAAACTGCCAACCCTTCACACCCAGTAATTCAATTTATTTTGCAATCAGACTACAAAGGTTTGTACAATTTCGATTTATTGGAGCGTAAAAAATTTGGGTATCCACCAGAAAAAAGAATCATAAAACTTTCTATTAAACACAAAGATTTAAAAATAGCCAAAGAAGCTTCATGGCAACTCAAACAATTGCTAAGTCCATTGTTTAAAGAACAAATACTAGGCCCTGAGGCTCCATTTGTTTCTAAAATCAGAAACTATTATATCCGTGAAATTCTGCTAAAAATTGACAAAGAAGACAAACAATTGGGCTATTTAAAACAAGGTATTTTGTTTCATATTCAACAACTCAACAAACATCCGCACTACAAATCTGTATGGGTAAGTATTGATGTTGACCCAGTATAATCACTTATTGAATCCTTTTCATTCTGGCCATAAAAAAGCCGTCAAAGCCACTTTCAGATGGCAAAATGGTTTTCATTTCTTCCAATTCAAAATTGGTATTTTGGGCTAAAAACTTTTGTACCTGTTGTTCATTTTCACTCGGAAAAATGCTACAAGTTGCGTAAACCATTTTACCTCCAATTTTAACCATTGAGGCATAATTGGAAACTATTTCTTGTTGGGTATGGTGTAAGCGTTCAATAAAACCAGCATCTAATTTCCATTTGGCATCAGGATTGCGTTTGAGCACTCCCATCCCTGAACAGGGTACATCTAACAACAAACGGTCTGCACTGTCTGCTAATTTCTTAATGGTTTTGGGTCCTTCAATTAAACGCGGTTCTACATTGCTCACTCCTGCTCTTCTACCACGCTTTTTCATTTCATCCAACTTCCATTGCTCTGTATCCATTGATATAATGCGGCCTTTGTTTCCCATTACAGCTGCCAAATGAAGGGTTTTACCTCCAGCACCTGCGCAGGCATCTATGACGCGCATACCTGGTTCTATTTGTAAAAATGGTACAACCAGTTGTGAAGATGCATCTTGCACTTCAAACAAACCTTCTTTGAATTCAGGAGTAATGAATAAATTTTGTCTTTGGTCTAATCGCAATCCATCTTTACAACCTTCAATGACGTGCGTTTTAATTTCTCTAGCAGCCAAGCTAGCTGCCAATTGGTCTTTGGTAGTCTTTAATAAATTTACCCTAATGACAACTGGTGCAGTATCGTTTAAAGCTTCGGCTTCTTTGTTCCATTGCTTGCCCAACTCTTTTACCCCCATTTCGTCCATCCAATCAGGGAAAGAATAAATGAATTTTCTTTTGGTTTTAAGTTGGTTGTAGGTATGTTCTATTTTTTTAGGATCAACGTTTCTAAACTCTTGCCAATCGGGAATTCTAACACCTTTTACAACTTGCCATGTTCCAAATAAAGTAAACAAATTGGGTTCGTTCAACTCATGGTTTTCTAATGCAGCACAGGTGGTAATGAGGCGCCAAAACCTAACCATTTCATAGGTATTTTCAGCAATAAATGCGCGGTCTCTTGCCCCCCATCTGTTGTCAGACTTTAACAATCTTTCCAATACCTTATCTGCGTACTTTGATTCTTCAAAAATCTGATAGATGGCGCTGTTAACAGCTTTGATTAAATTGAGATGAAATTTCAAATGAGTGGTGTTAGGTGTTTATACTAAATCTTCTTCTACTTCTAAATCATAAACCATGTCTTTTTCGATGCGCAAATTGTCTATGATAAAGTTTTGTCTGTCCATGGTGTTTTTTCCCATGTAATATTCTAATAATTTCTGAATAGGTTGGTCATTCATTAACACAACCGGTTGCAAACGCATTTCTTCTCCAATAAATAAACCAAACTCTTCAGGAGAAATTTCACCCAACCCTTTGAATCGAGTAATTTCTGCTTTGATGCCTAACTCCGTAATGGCTGCTTGTCTTTCTTGATCGTTGTAACAATAAATGGTTTTTTGTTTGTTTCTAACTCTAAACAAAGGAGTTTCCAAAATAAACAAATGGTTGTTTTTTACCAGATCAGGGAAAAACTGCAAAAAGAATGTCAGCAACAGCAAGCGAATGTGCATGCCATCCACATCTGCATCTGTTGCAATGACTATGCGGTTGTATCTTAAATCTTCAATGCTTTCTTCAATATTGAGTGCATGTTGTAACAAATTAAACTCTTCGTTTTCATACACCACTTTTTTAGTTAAACCATAGCAATTCAATGGCTTTCCTCTTAAACTAAAAACTGCTTGAGTTTCTACTTGGCGTGATTTGGTAATAGACCCACTTGCACTGTCTCCTTCTGTTATAAAAAGGGTAGTTTCGTACTTGCGGTCATCTTTACTCTCGTTTAAATGAAACCTGCAATCTCTGAGTTTCTTATTGTGTAGATTGGCTTTTTTGGCTCTTTCATTGGCTAGTTTTTTAATGCCTGCCATTTCTTTGCGCTCTCTTTCACTTTGCAATATCCTTCTTTGCAAGGCATCGGCAGTTTCAGGATGTTTGTGTAAAAAATCGTCTAAGGATTTCTTTAAAAAATCAATGACAAACTGTTTTACTGTAGGAGAATCCGTTGGGGCCATATTGGTTGAACCCAATTTGGTTTTTGTTTGACTTTCAAAAACAGGTTCTTGAACACGTATACTCACTGCTGCAATGATGCTGGCTCTGATATCGGCTAAATCAAAATCCTTTTTATAAAACTCTCTTACCGTTTTGGCAAAAGCTTCTCTGAAAGCATTCAAATGGGTTCCGCCTTGGGTGGTGTGCTGACCATTTACAAAAGAATAATATTCTTCTCCGTATTGGTTTTCATGTGTTAAAGCCACTTCAATGTCTTCCCCTTTTAAATGGATAATTGGATACCTGAGTGCTTCTTCATTGGTTTTTCTTTTTAACAAATCCAATAGTCCATCTTTTGACAAGAACTTTTGATCGTTGAACCAAATGATCAAACCTGCATTGAGGTAAACATAATTCCAGATCATGTTTTCAATGTATTCATTAATATACCTGAAATGCTTGAATATACTGTCGTCGGCAATAAATGTTACCAAAGTTCCATTGGGTTCTATGGTATTTTCTAAAGGGTAATCGTTTACCAATTGTCCTTTTTCAAAGCTTGCTGCTTTGGTTTTACCGTCACGGTACGACTGAACCCTAAATGAAGCTGACAAAGCATTAACAGCTTTTGTTCCTACCCCATTTAAACCTACCGATTTTTTAAATGCTGCTGAATCGTATTTACCGCCTGTATTGATTTGAGAAACACATTCAATGACTTTTCCTAAAGGAATGCCACGGCCATAATCTCTGATTGAAACTTTGTTTTCACTTAATTTAATGTCAATTTGTTTGCCATTGCCCATGACAAATTCATCAATACAATTGTCTATGACTTCTTTCAATAAAATATAAATTCCGTCATCCATTGAGCTGCCATCGCCCAATTTACCAATATACATACCAGGCCTTAAACGGATATGTTCTCTCCAATCTAAAGACCGAATGCTACTCTCATCATATTTAACTGTTTCGTCTGCTGCCATTTTAATGCTATTATCAATGTAAAAATAATAGGAGCCAATGAAATTTGACTCCTATCTTATACACAAGTTTGTGGATGAATTTAACGATTGTTGGAATTGGAATACATTAGCTAGCCAAAGCCTTTAAACTCTGTTCCAATACCTGAATTTTTTGAATGGCATCTTGTTTTTTCTGTCTTTCTTTTTCAACCAATTCAGGCTTGGCATTGCTAACAAATTTTTCGTTGCTCAATTTGGCATCCACAGATTTCATGAAACCTTTTAAATAGTCAATTTCTTGTTCCATTCGGATTCGTTCAGCAACAACATCTATTTCTAAATTCAAAGTCACCAAAATTTCGTCAGTACCAACAGGTAAAGAAACTTGGTTGCTTGAAGCGATTGCTTGTTTATCAAAGGTCATTTCAGCAATATTGGCCAATTTCTTTATTAAAAAAGCATTTTGGATATATACCTGTTCTTCAACTGCCTTAATCACAATAAACAAGTTTTCTTTCGGGCTCAAACCTTTGGCATTTCTTAAATTTCTAATTGCAGTAATTGTTTCAAACACTAAAGCCATTTCAACCTTATTTACAATTGTTGACATGGGATAGTTAGCCAAACAAATGGTTTCATTTGCCCCTCTTTTGTTGAGTTGTTGCCAAATTTCTTCACTTACAAATGGCATGAATGGATGCAACAATTTGAGTAATTCTTCAAAACAAGCAATGGTTTGTTGGTAGGTAGATTCATTAATGGGTTGTTGGTATGCAGGTTTGATCATTTCTAAATACCATGCACAGAAATCGTCCCAAATGAGCTTGTAAATCAACATCAATACCTCGCTCAATTTGTATTCATTGAACTTGGTTTCAATTTCAGCTAATACTTCATTGAACCTATGTATAAACCAGGCAGAACTGTTTTGGTTGCTTTTTATAATTTCTTCTGCAAATTGGGCATCTGGCAATACTTCCCATGATTTTACCAATTTGAATGCATTCCAAATTTTGTTTCCAAAATTTCTACCTTGCTCAACCAAACCTTCATCAAATAAAATATCATTTCCAGCAGGAGAACACAACAACATACCCATGCGCACACCATCTGCTCCGTATTGGGCAATTAAATCTAGTGGATCAGGTGAATTACCTAAACTCTTACTCATTTTACGGCGTTGCTTGTCTCTAACAATACCCGTGAAATAAACATTCTTAAATGGTTTTTCGCCTCTCCATTCATAACCTGCCATGATCATTCTGGCAACCCAAAAAAACATGATTTCTGGTGCAGTCACTAAGTCGTTGGTTGGGAAATAATATCCAATATCTTTATTCTTTGGATCTTCAAATCCATCAAATACAGAAATAGGCCACAACCATGAACTGAACCAGGTATCTAAAACATCTTCATCTTGGGTTAATATGCCGTTAAAATCCGGACCCAATTTTGCCAATGCAGTTGCTTTGTCTTTGGCTACAACCAATAGTTTACCACTTTCATCATACCAAGCAGGTATTTGTTGTCCCCACCACAATTGTCTAGAAATACACCAGTCTTTGATGTTTTCTATCCAATGTCTGTAAGTATTTTTTAAGTTGGCAGGATGAAATTGAATTTCATCGTTCATTACCGCATCCAATACCTGTGGATTTTTCTCCATAAATTTCTTCATGTTCACCCACCACTGAAGCGTTAATCTTGGTTCAATCACAGCCCCAGTTCTTTCACTGGTTCCAACTTGGTTCTTGTATTCTTCAATTTTCTCAATGTAACCAGCCTCCTCCAAGTCTATGGCAATTTGCTTGCGCACCGCAAAACGGTCTTTACCAATATACCTTTGGTCAGCAGCTAAATCATTTAAGAACCCTTCTTCTGTTAAAATATCAATCACAGCCAATTGGTATTTTTTTCCCAATTCATAATCGTTTTTATCGTGGGCTGGAGTTACTTTTAAACATCCTGTTCCAAAATCAACCGCAACATATTCATCTGCTATTACAGGTATCTCTCTGTTGGTAAAAGGCACCTTTACTTTTGCACCTACTAAATGCGCATAGCGTTCATCATTGGGGTTGACAGCAATAGCGGTATCAGCCAAAATGGTTTCAGGCCTTGTAGTAGCAATTACAATGTAATCTTTATCCCAAGCATTTTCTTGAATGTTTTTTGCTGATGAACCTGCAACAATGGGGTATTTTAAGAAATACAATTTAGAAACCACTTCTTTGTAGATGACTTCTTCATCACTCAATGCTGTTTTGCCTTGAGGATCCCAGTTAACCATGCGAAGCTCTCTGTAAATAAGGCCTTTTTCGTATAAATCAACAAATACCTCTGTTACCGCATTGCTCAGCTTTTCCTCCATCGTAAAACGGGTACGGCTCCAATCACAACTTGCACCTAATTTCTTGAGTTGCTCTAGGATGATGCCTCCATATTTGTCTTTCCACTCCCAAGCATGCGCTAAAAATTCGGTCCGGCTTAAATCTGATTTTTTAATGCCTTTTTCTCTAAGTAACTGCACTACTTTAGCCTCAGTGGCTATAGATGCATGGTCTGTTCCTGGAACCCAACATGCATTTTTACCTTGCATTCTGGCTCTGCGAATGAGCACATCCTGAATGGTATTGTTTAACATGTGACCCATGTGCAATACACCTGTTACATTGGGTGGCGGAATCACCATTGTAAAGGGCTCTCTATCGTCAGGAACTGACTTAAAAAAATCGTTTTTTATCCAATATTGGTACCATTTGTCTTCAAAAGTAGCTGGATTGAATTTTGCAGCTTCTGTAGGTATTGGTTGATGACTCATTGTAATTGAATTTAATATGATTGATTGTAAAAAAGAAAACAAAAGCCCCGACTCATCAATTGTGAACCGGGGCTGTTTGCTTCAGTTATTTTATCTTACCCTCTTCTTTCTTTAACTTTAGCTTTTTTGCCTTTGGCCGCACGCAAATAGAATAAACGCGCTCTACGCACTTTACCACGACCGACCAGTTCGATTTTGTCGATGTTTAAACTATATAAAGGGAAAATACGCTCTACGCCAATTCCGTTAGAAATTTTACGTACGGTAATGGTTTCATTCAAACCAGCGTTTCTGCGTTGCAAAACAATACCTTGGTACTGCTGAATACGCTCTTTGTTACCCTCACGAATTTTGTAATGTACATTAACAGTGTCACCAGCTCTGAAAGCTGGGAAGTTTTTTTCTTGGGTAAACTCTTGTTCAACAAATTTTATCGCGTCCATGATTCTAGTGTCTTTGTTCTAAATTTAGGACTGCGAAAATAAGCAATAAACATTAAAATCAAACACCTTTTTGTAAATTATTTTTAATTTTCCTTTTTGTGCGTGGATAAATCCTCCTTTAACAGATTAGGACGGCGTTCTTTTGTGCGTTCTAAGCTCTGTTCATGGCGCCATTCATCTATTTTAGCTTGGTGTCCTGATAATAGTACATCTGGAACAGGCCAGCCCTTATAAATAGCCGGACGGGTATAAACTGGAGGGCTAATTAAATCATCTTGAAAAGAATCGCTCAAGGCCGAACTTTCATCTCCCAATACACCTGGAATGAGCCTCACTATGGCATCAACCATTACTGCTGCAGGCAACTCCCCTCCTGTTAATACAAAATCGCCTAAAGAAAGTTCTCTGGTTACCAAATGGGTTCTTACTCTCTCATCTACCCCTTTGTAATGCCCACATAAAAACACCAAATGTTTTTTTCCCGACAACTGGTTTGCTATTTTTTGGGTAAATGGCTCTCCATCTGGGCTCATGTATATCACTTCGTCTATTGGCCCATTTTGTTGAATAGCGTCTAAACAGGTATCTATGGGTTGAATGCCCATGACCATTCCTGCACCACCACCAAAAGGGTAGTCGTCTACTTTTTTGTGTTTATTTTCTGAATAGTCTCTGATATTGTGCAATGCAATTTGAACAATTTCTTGGGTCATTGCACGTTTGAGAATTGATTCACTCAAAGGGCCTTGAAAAATTTCAGGAAATAGCGTGAGGATGTCTATTCGCATGGCTGCAATTTACAAAAAAATAAAGCAACCCTGCTAAATTTTGGTATTTTTAAATAGATTTGATCATGAAGATTTTAAAGCTATTGGTATTTTTAGTTTTGCCTCAGTTTATATGGAGTCAATCTAAGTATCATTTAAACATTCCTTTATTGGTACCTTCTTCTGATAAAGGCAAAGCGGTAAATTACAATGCATTGGGTATGGGCATTTTGCCATCAACAGAATTAATGGCAGGAGGTAACCATGTCAATTACCGCAGACATGGTTTTGGCATCAGCTGGCGAGTGGGCGTTCAAGCAATACTAGATATAAAAAAAATGAACCTAAGCGAAATAGCATTTGACAAAGCTCAAAAAAACGCTTGGCTTTCTGGAAATAAAGCAACACAATATGTTTACAATGTCAACTTTAATTATGTAAAATCAATCACTAAAAAAATCCCCTTCTATGCAGGTATAGGCTTGACAAGAATTCGCAAATTAAATGAAGTAAATGCTTATGGAGATACATCCGCAAAAGCTTGGATTGTAAATGACAAAGAAACTGGATTTGCCTTGAATTTTGGTGCTGGTTTTTTTATACCTATTACCAGCAGACTTATTTTAAATATAGGTTACGATAACTTGCCTCAAACCGTTTTTATAGGCATTTCTATAGCCAGCCCATACAATTGGGAAGACATTGACATGTGGTAATTATAAATTTAGAATACCTTCAGGTAAATCTACTTCAATAATTTGTTCATCTTCATCTAGGCCAAGCACAATTGGCTCTACAGCCGGAATTAAACATTCGTTACCATTATAGGTTGTTTTTAACAATACTTGCATAGGCATTTCGATAACCTCTTCTACCCTTCCAATCAAACCATGTTTGGTATCAATGATTTCGAAACCAATTAATTGGTCAGAGATTTCTTTTTGCCTGCGTAGTCCTTTTTTCCTAGGTAACAAAAAAGGTAAGCCAATTAATTCAATGGCTTTATCAACGGTATCTATACCCTTGAGTTGCACAATCCATTCAGTTGGATTGCTCTGCTTGAGCTCAGCTATATAAAACGGAACAGGCTTTTCTCGGATTTCGAGAAAAGCCCATTCAGTTATTTTTTCTTTTTGAAGCAATTGAATTTTAATTGCTCCAAAATTTCCATGCGTTTTGAGAACCGTTCCAACTAGATCAAAATCTTTTCTGTTGATGGTTTTCAAAAGAATTGTATTATTCAGCAGGTGCCTCAGTTGATTCAACTGTAGTTTCAGCTGCTGGTGCTTCTTCTGCTGATTCCATTGCTGGAGTTTCTTCAGCAGTTGCTTCAGCAGCTTGCGCTTCAGCGTTTGCAGCAGCAATTTTAGCAGCAATTTTCTCTGCTCTTGCGGCACTTGCTTTAGTTTCATCAGCTAATTTAGCAGCCAATTTGTCTTTTGCACCTGAACTAACACGGGTTTTGTGTTGTTCAATTTTTGTAATTTTCTCGTTTTCCCAAGCTGCAAATTTTGCATCAGCTTGTTCTTGAGTAATAGCACCTTTAGCAACACCAAGACTTAAGTGTCTTTTCATCATGGCACCTTTGTAAGAAAGGATTGCACGACAAGTGTCTGTAGGCTGAGCGCCATTTTGTAACCAATAAACCGCACGATCTACATCTAGATCAATCGTTGCCGGTTGAGTTTGAGGAAGGTATGAACCAATCTTCTCGATAAATTTACCATCCCTCGGAGCACGTGAATCCGCCACCACTACGTGGTAAAAAGGTGCTTTAGAGCGTCCTTGACGCTGTAACCTGATTTTTACTGACATATGTTTTTTGTTTTAACCCAATGGTCTCCAGTTCCATTAGGGGTTGCAAAAATGCAAACTTTAAAGATAAAAAGCAAACAAAATCAAGATTTTAAGCCTGCTTTTTAAAAGAATTTGAAAGGAATTAGGGATTCACTCTCACAATTTTATATTGCCCAGCTCTGATTTGAAACCACAACTGACCATCATTTCCAATCATGGCTCCAGCTTTATTTCTGTATATTTCCATGGGATTTTGATGTAAAATCTGTTCCACAAATTCAGGCCCAAATATGAGGTCAAAATCTCTGATAAAATCAGCTCTACTAGGGTAACCGGGAATAGGAAATGCAATGACACCAGCTATTCTTTCTTTGTTACGGTCCATTACATCCCATTGAAAATGTTCAAAGAACTTGATAAACCTCTTGGCATTCGGAAAACCAGCTTGGTCCCAACTCATGCAAATGGTACTGTCTCTGAATAATTGTCTTTTACTTTGATAGGGGTTGGCAAGGGTATAATCAATTACCTCGGCATTTAAACTTGGAATTGATCCACCTGTAGGCTTATACCTAAAAGTTCTTGTAATTTTGGTACTGTCTGCATGCAATTCTATGTGTGCAATTGGCTCGTTACAAGCCAAAAACATCCCAATCATTCCAACAATTCCAAAGAGAACCTTTTTCATTTTAAATGCCTGTGTAATTATGCGGAGTAATTTGTAACAATTCCAATTTTACTTGCTCAGTTACCTGCAAGGTATGGATAAAATTTTTAATTTGCTCTGGGCCTATGTGTTCGTTGGTTCTGGTAAGTGCTTTAAGGGCCTCATATGGTTTTTCGTAGCCTTCTCTTCTTAAAATGGTTTGAATGGCTTCTGCAACTACAGCCCAATTTTGTTCCAAATCTGCATGCAATTTGCTTTCATTCAATAACAACTTATTCAAGCCTTTTAAAATAGATTGCATGGCAATAAGTTGATGTGCCAATGGAACTCCTACATTTCTTAAAACAGTACTGTCTGTTAAATCGCGTTGCAAACGAGATATTGGTAGTTTTTCGGCCAAATGCGCAAATAAGGCATTTGCAATGCCTAAATTACCTTCTGCATTTTCAAAATCAATTGGATTAACTTTATGAGGCATGGCACTTGAACCCACTTCTCCCGCTTTGAGTTGTTGTTTGAAATATTCCATTGAAACATATTGCCAGACATCTTTACAAAAATCCAACAAGATGGTATTGATGCGCATATTGGCATGGCAGAATGCAGCCAAATGGTCGTAATGTTCTATTTGTGTGGTGTATTGAGAGCGACTGAGGTTTAAGGTATTGTTTACAAATTCATTGGCAAATGTTACCCAATTGATGCTTGGATAGGCCACATGATGGGCATTGAAATTTCCGGTTGCGCCTCCAAATTTTGCTGAAAATGGCACTTGTTTTAAAGCTTTTGATTGAAGTTCAAGTCTTTCAACAAATACTTTCCATTCTTTACCTAAAAGTGTTGGGGATGCAGGCTGGCCATGTGTTTTAGCCAACATTGGTATTTTTGCCCAATCTTCAGATTGACTGGTTATTTTTTGCAATACTTGCTCCATTACTGGCAACATTTCTTGCTCAAACGCCATTTTAAGACTTAAAGGGATGGCAGTATTGTTGATGTCTTGAGAGGTCAATCCAAAATGAATGAACTCTGCAGCCTCACTGATGTTTAATTTTTCAAAAGCCTCTTTTAAAAAATACTCAACGGCTTTTACATCGTGATTGGTTGTTTTTTCAATTTCTTTGATTCTTAAGGCATCTGATTCACTGAAATTCAGATACAGGTTTTGGAGTGGCTGTTCCATTTTTTCCAGATCAAACTGAGCCAATTGAGGCAAAGGCAATTTACACAGCGCTATAAAATAGCCTACTTCAATTTGAACCCTGTATTTGATTAAGCCAAACTCACTGAAATAATTACTTAAGTTTTTAGTGAGTTTGTTGTACCTGCCGTCTACCGGACTAATCGCATAAAGTTCAGAATTTGAATTGCTCATTTTATTAAATAAAACGCAAAAATAAGCCAAACTATTTGAACTGAAAGCAAAAAATAACAAGGCAATCTGCTTTCCATTGTATATTTACAGCCAATTCTAACACAATGAAACAATTTTTTAAATTTACATTGGCCAGCATGTTTGGTTTTTTATTGGCAGGTGTTGTAGGATTTTTCTTGCTAATAGGGGCTGTTGGGGCTTTAACAAGTGGGGTAAGCGAAGAAGCTGAAACGGTTCAAGTGCCTGAAAACACGATACTTCATTTAAAAATCAATTATACCATTCCTGAAAGAGGTAACAAAGGAAGCTTAGATTTAAGCATGTTTGGCATGCCTGGATTTGGCAAAGAAATGGGCTTACAAGATATTGTAAAAACCATCAATGATGCTGCTATTGATGAGCATATCAAAGGCATCTATTTAGATTTAGACTTAAACAGTCAAAGCTTTGCAACTGTAGAAGAAATACGTAAAGCTTTATATGCATTTAAAAAGCAACAAAAATTTGTGGTAGCCTATGCCGAAATGATGGATGAATATGGCTATTTTTTGGCATCAACTGCCGATAAAATATATATGAACCCCAACGGAACATTGGTTTTAAACGGATTGGCGTCTGAAGTGGTGTATTTAAAAGATGCATTAGATAAAATTGGATTGGAACCACAACTCATCAGACATGGGAAGTTTAAATCGGCAGGCGAACCTTTTATTGCCAATAAAATGAGCAATGAAAACAGGGCTCAAATTGAAAGCTATTTGGGCTCATTGTACCATCATTTTGTTGAACAAATTGCCAAAGACCGTAAAAAGGATAAAGCATTTGTGCATGCGGTTATTAATGAATTAAAAATTCAAC
>CANHRW010000025.1 GCA_947462865.1 Bacteroidota bacterium
AATTGAGTAATTTTATATTGCCTGGAGGCTTATTATCTGCTTCTTATTGTCATGTCGCCAGATGCGTATGCAGAAGGTCTGAAAGGTTAGTTGTTCATTTACAAACTGAATCAGAGGTGCCAGGTATCATTGTGGTGTATTTGAACCGTTTGAGTGATTATCTATTTGTTTTGTCTAGGAAGTTGGTTCACGATGCAGGTGCTACTGAAATTGCTTGGAGACCTAGGTTTTAATGTTTTTGGTATATCCAACACTCAATTCCTTGGCTTTCGAAGGTATTTTTTAAATCAGTTGCTTCATTTTCAGACGATGTCTTTTGAAGAGCTACTAAGGTCATGCCCTTTTTATTTGAAGGCAGCAATTGAGTCTGTTCAAAACCCTTCTCTTTGAAAGTGTTTTGCTGATTGACTGCATTGTCATAATTACCAAATGCCCCAATTATAAGATAATAACCCGACGAATTGTTGGATGAATGATTGACTTGATTGAGGTTATTGTTGGGTAATTTTGCGCTTTTATTGCTTGATTTAAATTCAATTTCTTTTGGACTTTCTTCAAAAATCGCTTCTTTATTAGGCGCAACTTGAGGAATTGTTTTCTCCAATTTTGCAATGGTATTTATTTGATCTGGTTGCTGGCTAACCTCATCTTGGCTCACCAAATTGAATAAACTTAGGTCATTAAAATAGGCTGTGCTGTCAAAATCACAATCGCCTTTAGATAAGACAAAACCAGGATTAAACAGTAAGTTGTTTTCAGCTGATGTTGCTTGTTTTTGACTATTATTTTGAGCTTGTATACTCACTTCTGTATCTTCATCAGCACCTAAATTTGTTGGCAAATCTGCCATATTCATTTTAGCAATTTCAGATTGTCTGGCTGCTTGTGGATGTTTTTGTAAAAACAAAACCACATTGATAACTAAAATTAATGTCAATACAGTAGCTAAAATTGGAAAAGCCTTTGACTTAGGTAATTTAGGTGCTGAAGCCAAATTGTTGTCAACTCCTGCATCTTCCAACATTTGTTTCAATTCTCTAAGTGCATTTTCCCTGGTTTCTTCAATGTCTTCATGCTCTCCAGGCTTTGCCGTTCTGTCTACCAAAATCTTTTTGGGTTTTTGGTTTTCTTGTATAAAACGGATACCTGTTAGGCCAAAAGAACTAGCTGCAGTCCATTTCTCTTTTGCAAAATCAAATTGGATTTTGCCATTTTGTCCTTTTGCAAATAAACCTAGCTCCTCAATATGTAATTTTCCATGGTTTAATAACTCATGGTTGGCCAATTCAAGTTGTAAATTAATTTTTTGACTCGATTCAACATAAGAAAGTCCCCATACTGAACCACAATATGAAATGAAATTGGTAGATGTTTCGTAGTTGCCTTGGGTAAAAATAGGTATCAGTTCCATTGGTTGAAACTTCTGAGCCAGAGGGTCTATGTGAGAAGACTGTTTTTCTAACCTGAATATACCAAATCCAGCAATGCAACAGGCGTTGCTTTGTCTTAGAAAATGAGCTACGAGCTCTAATGTATGTAAATCTTTGAATCTCAATTTTTTTGAGTTTTATCAAAATTAACACCTTTTTGAATTGATTACATTCACAAAGTGTTCACATTTTTTTGTAAAAATAAGTAAAGAATAGAAGAAAACCCCATGTATTTGTAAATCTTGGCGGAGTGCGACAAAGTTGCTTCATTTCCAATAGATTTAAATACAATTTTTTTAAACTACATTTTTAGTTTTATATTGTAAAAGTTATGAGACAACTATTTTTAACCTGCAGTTTGGCATTTTTTGCCTTATCAAGTAAAGCTCAAGTTACAATCAATGCATCTGATTTAGCTTCGGCTAGTGATACCATTCGTTATTCTGTAACCAGTTCGCTAATCAATACCAATCTAACCGGCCCAAATCAAAACTGGGACTTTAGTAATTTGATACCCATTAGCCAAGATGTTCAGAGTTTTTATGCACCTGCTCAATTGCCTTTTACATTTAGATTGCAATTTTCAGCTATGACCTTTGGTTTTCCGGAGTCATTGTTGCCCAATGTTGGCAACATTGGAGGAGCAAATGCAAATCTTTTGTCAGATCCCTACACTTTTGTTAAAAAGAGTGTCTCGGCCTATGTTTATTTGGGAAGAGGTGCAAGTGTTCAAGGCATTCCTCTCTCATTGGTTTATACACCAAAAGATACTTTGTACAAATTTCCACTTAATTATCTAGACTCATTCTCGAGTCCATTTGTTGGCAGTGCTGGATTTCCTGGTCTTGGCTCACTTTCACAAGCAGGTAACAGAACCAATATTGTTGATGGCTGGGGTAAAATCAAAACACCATATGGCATTTTTGATTGTATTAGAATTAAATCTGTTGTTACAGAAATTGATAGCATCACATTTGGGGCAAATAGTATTCCATTGCCAAATAATAGAACTGAATACAGGTGGTTAGCTAAAAACCAAAATATACCACTATTAGAGGTTATTGAGCCTGCCTCATTTTTAGGAGCTAGAACCATCAGGTATAAAGATATTTATAGACCAGAGGTATTTGTCAATCATGCCAATTTTACGGCCAGTCCAAATTTAGTAAATGCAGGTGATACTTTGTTTTTAACCAATAGAAGTTTTGGTACACCTAAGTCATATTTGTGGGAGATTGATGCGCCAAACACTTATTTTGATTTTGTAGGCGGAACAAATCAGAATTCGGCAAACCCTAGATTGATATTTTACCAGCCAGGCAGTTACGATATTAAATTAACAGTTACTTATTCTGGTGGAAAAGACGATACGCTTAGAACCAATGCTATTCAAGTCTTACCTGTTGCAACTGGTTTAATGGATGAGTGGTTTAATCCTAGTTTTAAGCTTTACCCTAATCCTGTTTCTGGAGTATTGTTTTTAGCGTCAAATCATTTAAAAAATACCAACTATCAAATTTTAGATTTAACAGGGAAACTACTTTTGCAAGGTTTTTTAAATGCAGAAAATCCTATACAAGCCATTGATGTCAGTGGTTTAGCAAAGGGATGTTATTTGTTTAAAATTGATCAAATGCCAATTCAATCTACTTGTAAATTTGTTGTAGAATAGTTTGCAGAAAAAGTCTTTACGGCAGTTTATATTCGCAGTAGAATAAAACATGCTACAATCTTTAAAAATAAAAAATTATGCCATCATCCATTCAACTGAAATTGAATTTGGAAACGGCTTAAACATTGTTACAGGTGAAACTGGGGCCGGTAAATCTATTTTACTAGGTGCATTGGGGCTTGTTTTAGGAGAAAGGTCTGACTCTAAATCAATCAAGCCAGGAGCAGACAAATTGGTTGTTGAGGCTTGTTTTAACACTTCAGATGCATTTATCAATGCCTTGTTAATTGACAATGATTTAGATGTTTCTTCTCATTTAATATTGAGACGCGAAATCAATGCAAATGGCAAATCGAGGGCATTTGTAAATGATACGCCTGTTGGTTTACAATTACTCAAAGAAATAGGTGTTCAGTTAATAGATATCGTATCTCAGCACCAAACCCTTCAATTGTACGATCAGCGCATTCAATTTCAATTATTAGACGCATATGCAGGAAATTTATTGTTGGTACAAGATTACCAAGAACATTTTAACCTGTTTAAATTACAGGAGAAAAACCTGAATGCTTTAAAAGAAAAAATTGCCCAAGCAATTCAAGAAGAATCATATTTAAGGTATTTAATAGATGAAATAGAAGAACTAAGCCTTGTTCCAAACGAAGAAGACATCTTAGAATCTGAAATAGCAAAACTCTCCAATGCCGATCAGATTCAGCAATTATGTGCTCAAGGAACTGATTTGATTGTAAATGCTGAATACAATGTAGTAGACCAATTGAATGTTATAGTGTCTGCTATTCAATTTGCAGCAAAAGGAATTGAACCACTTGAACAATTGGCCAAAAGAATTCAATCGAACATTGTTGATTTAAAAGACATTTCTGCTGAATTGACTGCAGTAGGTATGGATATTGTTCCTAACCCACAAGAACTTGAACTAAAAGAGCAAAGGTTAGGTAAAATAATGAACCTGCTCAAAAAACATCGGGTTGCAAACACAGTAGCATTAATGGAACAGTTAGCATCCAAGAAATCGGCACTTCAAGAAATTGATTTACTCAATAATCAAATTGCAGACTCAGAAGCGACTTTCATAAAAACCAAAGAGATTTGTATTCAATTAGCAAACAAGCTACACAGTTCTAGAATGCTTCAAATACCTAATTTCGAAAAAGAAATAGAACAACTTTTATTAGAGTTGTCTATTCCTCATGCCCGATTTAAAATAGAATTAGCAACTATAGAAACAGCGCAATTGTCAGTTTTTGGAATTAATAAAATCAATTACTTTTTCTCAGCTAACAAGGGTACTTCATTGTCCCCAATCAATCAAGTAGCAAGTGGGGGAGAGATGAGCAGACTGATGTTGAGTTTAAAGGCCTTGGTTGCAGAAAAAATAGCCTTACCCTCAATTGTGTTTGATGAGATTGATACTGGAATTTCAGGAGAGGCTGCACTTAAAGTTGGGGTAGTTATGAAAAAATTGGCCAACCAACAACAAATTATTGCCATTACGCATTTGCCTCAAATTGCTGGAAAAGCTGATTTCCATTTTTTGGTTAATAAAGACCAATCTACTGCAACTGTGCAAACAAAAATTGTTTTATTAGATAAAGAACAAAGAGTCGTTGAAATAGCTAGGATGATCAGTGGTGAAAATGCTGGTGAAACCATATTAAAAGCAGCAAGCGAACTCATCAACAATCAATAAATTTTAAATGTATTCAAGCTTATTTAACCCATAAGCAATAAAAAGTATTTATTAGCTTCAGATTTTTAGATGAACGGTGATGCTTTTTATGTTTAATCATTGAATAATGGTTATACAAACATGTTTGTTCAAGTGTAATTTTATTATGAGTAAATTACCTAGTAGGCTTTTAACTAGATTAATGGAAACAAAAAAGGCAACCCGAAGGTTGCCTTTTTTGTTATACGATTGAAGTAGCCTGAATTAGTTACCAATTTTGATAAACTTGCTCATAGACATTACTTCGCCATTTGCATTTTTTAATTCCAAGAAATAAGCACCTGTGCTCATGTCTGAAATTTCAATTGACAAACCAGCATTTACTTCTGAACCAGAAGTGTTTTTGTCCATTACCAATTTACCTGTTTGGTCTAAGATTCTGATAGAATAGCTTCCTTCAGCAACGCCGTTAGTAACCAAATTGATTACATTTTGAGCAGGAACTGGGAATAAATTCATTTCAGTGTTTTCAACTACTGAAGCCAATTCATTTTTAGCAATACCACCAACTGTTAATCTAACGGTATCTGAAACAATGTTACCGCATGCACCAGTTATTCTACAAATGTATCTGTAGTTATTGAATGCAGATTTAACACTGTTTAAAGTTAAGCTATTGGTGAAAGCACCAGCAACCGATCCACCTACTGGTGAAGCTGGGTTTTCCAATGTAGTTCTATTTACTCTGAACCAACGGAAAGCGGTAGCATTGGTAGCTGAAACACTGAAATTAGCATTTCCACCTACAGCTACGTTTACATTTGAAGGTTGGCTAGTAATAGTAGGTAATGCTCTTACAACCAATAAACCAGCACCAGTAGTTAGGGTAGATGATCCACCATTTCCAACAACAACAGAGTAGCTAGCTGCATTAGATGCATTTACACCAGTCATTGTATAGCTAGAAGAATTAGCTCCTGAAATATTAGAACCATCTTTTCTCCATTGGTAAGTTAAGCCTGAACCTGAAGCAGAAACGCTGAAGGTAGCATTGTTACCAGCACACATTGATTGGTCTGCCAATTTAAATGTTGATACAATTGCCAAATTAGCAGCACTAGAAGAAACTACACCGCAATTACCTGTAACGTTCAACACATAACTACCAGCAGCAGCTGTAGAAGTACTGGTCATAGATAAAGTAGAAGTGGTAGCTCCAAAAACAGAACTAGAATTTGAGATAGGTGAACCATCTTTAGTCCATTGGTATGTTACACCATTTAAGTTACCAGTTACAATTGCACTGAAAGCAACACTTTGTGAAGCAAATATAACTGCACTTACAGGTTGTGAACTAATGGTTGCAGAAGTATTCACCAATAAACTTGCACCATTTGATAACAATGAGCTTGAACCCATAGTTAATAGAGCAGAATAGTTAGCTACATCGCTAACGCTTACATTGCTTAGAGAGAGTGTAGATCCAGTTTGACCTGGCATGATCACGTTATTTTTTAACCATTGGATACTTAATGCATCTGAACCACTTGCACTTGATACGCTGAAGCTAGCATTTTCGCCAGCACATTTTGTAACATTTGAAGGGTTACCAGTCAATACAGCCAAAGATGCTGAATTAGAAGATACTGTTCCACAACCAAAAATAACATCTACAGTGTAATCTCCTGCATTAGCACCAGCAGCGCTTGCAACAGTGTAAGTTGCAGATGTTGCTCCTGAAATAGCTGATCCATCTTTTTTCCATTGGTAAGCAGCAGCAGAAGATGTGTTTACCAAAAATGTAGCACTTTGACCAGCACGTCTCAACATTGAAGTTGGTTGACCAGTAATTGTACTTACAGTTAAACTAGCGTTGTTTGATAACATATCATTGCCACCCACAGTAATATTTACTGCATAATTACCAATATCAGAAACTGATACATTAGATAAGTTCAATGTAGCTGAAGTTTGACCGCTTAAATTTACACCATTTTTTGTCCATTGGTAGCTAATAGCATCTGAACCACCATCAACAGTTGCACTGAATGAAGCGTTTTGACCAGCACATTTGCTTGTATTATTTGGATTTGAAGACAATACTGTTAATGAAGCTGAGTTTGAGCTAACAGTACCGCAACCAAATGTAACGTCTACAGAATAATCACCAGCGTTAGTGCTTGTTATGTTTGGAAAATTTAATGTAGAACCAGTAGCAGCTGTAATGGCTATACCATTCTTTTTCCATTGGAATGAACCTCCATCAGCACCACTAGCCGATACAGTTAATAAAGCAGATTGACCTGCACGTCTCAAAAATGATACTGGATGGCTTGAAATAGCTGTATTCGCTTTAATTGAAACTACAGTTGAAGCAGAAGTAACTGAACCACCCAAGTTGCTAACAACAACAGTGTATGTTCCAGCATCTGCAGAAGATAAACTATTTAAAGACAATGTAGCATTGGTTGCTCCATCAATATTAACACCATTTCTTCTCCATTGGTAGCTCAATGAACCGTAACCGGTTGCACTAACACTCATAGAAGCAGAAGTACCTGAACATTGATTGATTCTAGGAGTTGGGTTTGCAGTGATTGTTGGAGCTGCAACTGTTACAGTTAAGTCTGCAGCATTAGAAGCAGCTGAACCACATGATGATGTAGCTGTTACTGAATAAGCACCTGCATCTGAAGGAGCTAAATTGGTAATATCAATTTTAAAGTTTGTTTGACCCAAAATAGGCGAACCATTTTTAGCCCACTGGTAAGAGATTGCTCCAGTACCAGAAGCTGACACACTAAATGTTACACCAGTACCTGCAGGACGGGTTTGGCTATTTGGTTGTGAAACTATTGCAGTATTTGCATTTACCAACAATGAAGCAGATCCAACAGCTGTAGTAATGCCATTCACATTAATAGAAACAGAATAGATACCATTCATTGCAGAAGTAGCATTGCTCAAGTTTAATGATGAATTGGTTTGTCCACTAATGCTTGAACCATCTCTTCTCCATTGGTAAGAAACAGGTGAAGGACTGCTAACAGTTGTACTGAAAGAAGTGCTTGAACCAGCACAAACTGTTTTTGAAGTTGGAACAGCACTGATTACAGATAAAGCTGCATCGTCTGAATATACAGTTCCACAAGCTCCAGTAACTTCTAAAGTGTAGTTACCAGCTGAACTTGAAGAAATATTAGAAATGTTTAGAGAGGGTGATGTTGCTCCAGTGATGACGTTAGCATCTTTTAACCATTGGAATGTAACGCTTCCGCTACCTGTTGCGTTTGCAGTAAATAAGTGACCTTGTGTTGCAAATTTAGTTGTACTTATAGGCTGAACAGTAATTACAGTAGCTGCATTTACAGATAAAGCTGCATTCAATGAATTTACATTTAAACCACCAGCAGTAATGCTTACAGAATAGTTTCCGTTGTCAGCATTGCTAACATCTTGTAAAATTAATAAATTACTGGTTGCGTTAGTTATTGCAACACCGTTTTTAGACCACTGATATGAAATATTTGCTGAACCACTTCTTGCGTCTACACTGAATACAGCAGTTTGGCCAGCACATCTTACAATAGAAGTTGGTTGGCTGCTCAATACTGCCAAGTTAGCTTCATTAGAAGTTAAAGAACCACAAGCACCAAAAGTCAATTCAACTGAATAATCAGCTGCATCAGAATTTGAAATATTTGAAATGAATAACTCTGAAGAACGAGCTCCTGAAATTTTACCACCATTATTTAAAGTAGTTCCGTTTCTTTTCCATGTATACGCAGTAACACCAGCACCTGGAGTTACTTTGAATAGTGCATTTTGACCAGCATTTCTGAACTGATTCAATGGTTGGTTTACAATTGACGGACCAGCATTTACAGTTAAAGTTGCAGCATTAGAAGTTGTAGTACCACCCATGCCTGTAACAACAACAGCATAGCTTCCAGCATCACTTCCTAAGATATTTGATAAAGACAATGAACTGCTAGTTGCACCAGCAATGTTAACACCATTTTTAGACCATTGGTATGACATACTTCCATTAGTTACAGAAGCTGTAACACTGAAACTAACATTTGAACCAGCACACTGAGAAGCTGAAGCAGGTTGAGCAGAAATTGCAGGAGGATTTACAACAGTAACAGTTAAGTGTGCATTGTTTGAAGTTACAACACCACAAGCACCTGTAACTTCTACTGAATAATCAGCATCGTTGTTTGGTGTTGCATTGTTGATGTTCAATGTAGGGTTAGTTTCACCAGAAATTGCGATTCCATCTACAGACCATTGGTAAGCTAAAGCACCAGAACCTGAAGCAGTAACTGAGAAAGATGCATTGCCATTAGCAAAGATAGATTGATTCACAGGTTGTGAACTAATTGTTGTAAGCGCATTTACAGTTAAAGTAGCTGCATTTGAAGTTGCAGTCACAGAACCTGAAGTAGCTTCAACTGAATAAGAACCAGCATCACTTGCTGAAATTCCTGTTAAAGTTAAAGAGCTGTTGGTTTCGCCAGAAATAGCGACACCATTTTTTGACCATTGGTAACTGATGCTACCTGATGAAACTGTAGCACTTACACTGAAAGTTACATTTGTACCAGCACACTGTGTTGCAGAAACTGGTTGTGAAGTAATTGTAAGTGTGTTTACAGCTAAAGTAGCAGCATTTGAGGTTACAGTACCACAAGTACCAGTTACATCAACAGTGTAGTTTCCAGCATCTGCGCCAGTAGCATTTGAAACAGTGTAGCTTGTACTTGTAGCACCAGAAATAGCAACACCATTTTTAAACCATTGGTAAGTTAAAGTACCTAAACCAGTAGCTGAAACGCTAAAAGTTGCAGAAGCACCACCATTGATAGAGCTTCCTGAAGGCTGACTAGTAATAACTGTTGGTCCCATGTTTACAATTACATAAACACTGTCAACCAAAGTACAACCAGATGCAGGAACTGCAACAACCTTGTACCAACCATTGCTTGCAGCAACATATTGTGAAGGTGTTAAATTGTTTCCATCAGGATCACCAGGATTTGATGGTAAAGTAGAACCACCTGCACTTGCACTCCAAGTAACTGATGAGTAACCTGTACCAGCATCAAGAACATAAGTAGATGCACATGTGCTTAAAGTTTCAGCATAACTTAATGCCGGAGTAGTTACAACTAATGATGCTGTGCTAGAAGCAACAGGAACACCACCTGAAGTAACATCAACAGAATAAGAACCTGCATCAGCAGATGTAACAGCGTTCAATGTTAAAGTTGAACTGGTTGCACCTCCAATGTTTACACCATTCTTTTTCCACTGGTAAGAAATACTTGAACCCGCTGTAGCTGAAACGCTAAAGCTGGCAGTACTTCCTGCACAAGCAGTCATTGAAGATGGTTGAGAAGTAATTGTAGGAGCTGGCGCCGAATCCGGATCATTTGGATTGGCTGGAACTCCTTGTGCGAACAAATTGTTCGTGTTGATGCCTACTGAAAAGATGATCAGTAAGCTGAGAACTTTGAAGGTTCTCGACGCAACTGCAAGTAGCAGTTTTTGCTTTGACGTTATGTATTGTGTAATCATAGTCATGAGATTTTACAGCAATTTACAAAAAAAAGTACATAAACAATAGGGTTTACAATAAATTGCGACATTATTAAAGTTTATTTAATATTAAATTGAGCGGAAGTGCCTAATAGTCAATTTTTTATTTTTTTTTAAACAAGTTCAAAACTCAAAAATAGATTCGTTAAAATGTTTCATGTTTTACAAAAAGGTTCAAACTACTACTATTTGATTGATTTAATTTGAATTTAAGGTTTGGTTTAAGGAATTGCTCTAATTTTGAAAAAATCAAAATTTGCTTATGCTGTCAATCTTGTTATTGGAAGACGATAAAAAACTCGCTTCAGAAATTAGCTTGTATTTACAAAATCAAGACTTTCATTGTCAGGTTGTAAATGATGGCCTTAAATCAATCGACCTATTTAAAAAAAATCACTACGATTTGTTGATTTTAGACATCTCTGTGCCAGGTATTTCAGGTATCGAAGTATGTACCAAAATTAGGGCAATTAAAAATGATGTACCTATTCTAATGCTAACAGCTTTAGAGGAGGTGAATGTAAAAGTTAAAGCATTGGAGTCTGGGGCTGATGATTATTTAGTTAAACCATTTCATTTTGAAGAATTATTTGCCCGTGTTAAAGCACTCATCAGGAGATATAAATTATTGAACAACGACAATGAAATGATTGTCGTCAAAGATCTTGAAATCAATACAGATGCTATGCAAGTGAGAAGGGCTGGCAAACAAATTTTATTAACCCCTAAGGAATATAAACTCTTATTGGCACTGGCAAAAGCTAATGGGAAAACCATTTCAAAACAAACAATAGCAGAAGAAGTTTGGAACATCAATTTTGAAACAGGTACCAATACCATTGAAGTGTATATTAACTTCTTAAGAAACAAAATCGACAAAGACTTTGAGGTGAAATTGATTAAGACCAGGCCTGGTTTTGGTTATTTTTTGAACATAGAATAAGCAATGACATTAAAAAACAGGTTTGCGCTTTTATTTAGTTTGTTTTTTACCCTCTTTTTTGCAGTGGTATTGTTGATTGTATTTACCCTGTTTTCAGAATACAGACAAGGTGATTTTTACAGCAGGCTAATCAATAAAGTAGATCAAATTTATCATGAAGTAGACAAACATTATAAAAATTCAACTGAATTAATAACGGATATAGATGTTCAAACAACTTACAAGTTAATTAACGAGCGAATTGCGGTAATTGATCTCAATAGGAAAAATGTATTTCAATCCAGTCATTCCCAACCAATAGAATTGTCTGATAGGCAATTAGAAGAACTTTCAACAACGAATCCTGTTTATTTTAGTAACAAAGAAATTGAAACAGTTGCTAAATTATTTAAACAAGAATCAGCACATTTTATAGTAATCGTATCTGCTGAAGATTTGTACGGAAACTCCAAAATTGAGTATTTGAAAATTTTATTTTATTGGACCTTTTCAATTGGATTCATTTTGTTGTGGTTTTTCTCATATCAGTTAAGCAGGAGGGCGCTTTTACCAATGGACAGACTCAGAGAAAAAGTACAGGAAATTACGTTTCAAAACCTGAATAATCCCATTCAATTTGAAAATAAAAAAGATGAAATTTCTGCATTGGCAAGTGCTTTCAATCATATGTTAGAAAGAATAGATAAAGCCTATAAAAGACAGAGAGAGTTTACCGGAAATGCCTCACATGAATTGAGAACCCCAATTGCTCGAATAGGCACGCAAGTAGAAAATTTATTAACTGAAAAAACACTTGATAGTCAATTTAAAAACAGTTTAAAAAGTGTACATGAAGATGTATATCATTTATCGGATGTAGTTACTTCTTTACTCATTTTGTCGAGGTTAGATGAAGGCGTTAAAACAGATAATTTTAAGCCCGTTAGAATAGACGAAATCATTTTTGATATTGCTGATAAATTGGTAAAAATTTGGCCTGATTTTAAATTACAATTCGACATTAAAAACAAAACCAATGACGAATTAATTTTTGATGTAAATGGTGATGATACATTGTTAAAAATAGCAATGACCAATTTGTTTAAAAATGCCTATACCTATTCAGATAATCATCAAGTAAAAGTTACGTATGAGTTGACAGAAAATACACAAATCATTCAGGTTTATAATTCTGGTGAAGTACCTATTTTTAAAGACAATTCACCTATGTTTCAAGCATTTTCAAGAGGTGACAATTCTTATGACAAACCTGGAAGTGGTTTGGGTTTAAGAATTATTCAAAGAATATTGAGTTACCACAATGCAAGTATTGTATTTATCAGCCCTGGATTGAATCAGAATTTATTTGAAGTAAAGTTTAACAGATAAGGGCTATTTTTCGAGCACCTCGTACATATCGTTTCTACGGTCTTTCCAATTGAGTACGGTACCGGTGTTTCGGGCCCTTTCAAGTGCCGCTAAGTCTAAGTCTGCAATGACTACAGTTTCAATATTGGTATTGCATTCACCCGCAATGGCATCGGGAGGGAAAGCGAAATCACTGGGTGTATAAATACCCGATTGGGCGTAGTTAATGTCCATGTTGTCAACCGAAGGAATGTTGCCAATAGTGCCTGCAGTTGCTACAAAAATTTGGTTTTCAACAGCCCTTGCTTGTGCACAAATTTTAACCCTTAAATGGCCATGTTTTTCATCGGTACTGAAAGGTACAAAAAGAATTTTAGCGCCTTTGTTACATGCAATGCGGGCCATTTCTGGAAACTCTACATCATAACAAACATTGATGGCAACTTTGCCACAATCGGTATTGAAAACTTTAATTTCATTACCAGGCTTTACTCCCCACCATTTAGATTCGTTACTGGTGATATGTATTTTGTATTGTTTTTCGTAGGTACCATCTCTTTTAAACAAGTAAGAAATGTTAAAGAGGTTGTCACCTTCAACTTGCAAATGGGTACCTGCAATGATATTGATATTGTATTCTAAAGAAAGCCTCGAAAACAAATTGATATAATCTTCGGTGTATTCGTCGAGTTTTCTGATAGAATCTTCTGGACTCATACTTTTGTATTCGTGCAGTGAGAGTAATTGTGTGGTAAACAATTCAGGAAACAAGACAAAGTCTGATTTGTAGTTAGAAGCCACATCGGTAAAGTATTCGCATTGTTGTGCAAATTCTTTGAAACCTCTGATTTTTCTGAGCTCGTATTGAATGCAGCAAATCCTCACTTTTTTCATCAATACACTGCGCTCTCTGGTTTCTGGAATATAATCGAGGTTGATCCATTCTAGGAGCAAAGCATAACCTTCAGACTCTTTGTCTTCGGGTAAATAATCTTTGATGATACGGGTAATGTTATAACCTTGGCTCAATTGAAAAGTGACCACAGGGTCTTTTATTTTTTTATCAATTACCCTTTTAACGTAAGCCCGGATTCCAAATTCTTCGCTGTTCTTGTGGTAATTGGGCAAACGGCCACCAATTAAAATTCTTTTGAGGTTGCGTTCAATGCACAATACTTTTCGCATTTCGTACAAACGCCTACCAATTTTAAGCCCTTGGTATTCGGGGTGAACCATTACCTCAATGCCGTAAAGTGTATCGCCTTCGTCATCATGGTTGGTGATGTAACCATTGTCGCAGATTTCTTTCCAACTGTGGTCGTCGTCGTATTCGTCCCAGCTAATGATTAAACTGGTTGCTGAGCCTACAATATTTCCTTCGTATTCAATTACCTGCATGCCATCTGGAAACAACTTGAATTGGCTGTCGAGCATTTGGTATGTCCAAGGATCGTTGTTGGGAAAACAAATTTTGGACAATTCTATGATTTCGCTGAAATCATGTCTTTCTGCTGCGCGCTCAATTAAGATTGGTTTCTTAGACGACCTGGTTTTCATGTGTGTTTTGGTTTATTTTAAATTGTGCCAAACATTGGTCACATCGTCGTCTTCGTCTAAACGATCCATCAATTTATTGAACTCAGCTTCTTGCTCTTCATTCAATTCAACTGAGGTAGTTGGAATTCTTTGTAGTTCGGCGTTTGTAATTTCAATTTTTCTTTCCTCCAATGCTTTTTGCATGGCGCCAAATTCAGTGAATGGTACTGAAATCATGTAGAATCCTTCTCCGTCATCTTCCATTTCTTCCATACCAAAGTCAATCATTTCCAATTCAAATTCTTCAGGGTTGATGCCTGTTGTTGGAATTCTGAAAATGCCTTTTCTTTCAAATAAAAAATCTAAACTGCCTGATACCATCATTTGGCCACCTGTTTTGTTGAAATGCGAACGCAAATTGGCAATGGTACGGGTAGGGTTGTCTGTGGCTGTTTCAATGATCATGGCAACTCCATGTGGGCCTTTGCCTTCATAAGCAATTTCTTCAAAGTTTTTCTCGTCTTTGTTATTTGCTCTATTGATAGCTGCGTCAATATTGGCTTTTGGCATATTGGCCGCTTTGGCATTGGCAATTATTGCTCTTAACCTTGAGTTAGACTCAGGGTCTGTACCACCTGCTTTTACAGCAATATGAATCTCTTTTCCGAACTTGGTGAATGCTTTGCTCATTTTGGCATAACGCGCAAACATTTTGTGTTTTCTTTTTTCAAATACTCTTCCCATGAAAAACTTAAATTAATGATGTGAAATTCTAATTGCGAACATACAAAATAGCGCCTAAATTCTTGTTGTCTCTTAAATTTTGATTTTAATTTCTAAAAAATAGGTTCTGAGCGCTGAAAATATCAAATTTGAAAACCCATGTCAAGTTCCATTCATATAAAAGATCAATTGGGTAGACCATTGCATTTTGAGAAAGTGCCACAACGCATAGTTTCATTGGTGCCGTCTATTACTGAATTGCTAGTAGATTTAGGTTTAGCCGATTACTTGGTTGGGCGAACATTGTTTTGCATTCATCCTGAATCGATCAATAAAAAGGTACGTAAAATTGGCGGAACTAAAACACTCAAAATAGAACAGATTCAACAGCTTCAGCCTGATTTAATCATTGCTAACAAAGAAGAAAATACAGCATCACAGATTGCAACTTTGGCTGCTGAGTTTACAGTCTATATTAGTGAAATTAACACCATTGAAGCCTCGTATCAGTTTATACAAGCTATGGGAAATGTTTTGGGTGTAAATGATGCCGCAAATGCTATTATTGTACAGCACCAGCAAATTATTGCCT
Source organism: Bacteroidota bacterium (assembly GCA_947462865.1). Classification (GTDB taxonomy): domain Bacteria; phylum Bacteroidota; class Bacteroidia; order UKL13-3; family UKL13-3; genus CAISCU01. The sequence continues at coordinate 15,541 of CANHRW010000025.1, forward strand.
CGGTGAATCAACGCTATGCTAATCCAATTAAAGTAGCTTATTTGATTTGGAAAGCACCTTATATGGCAGTAGCTGCAAACACATTCATTGATGACATGCTTAAAAAATCAGGAATGGTAAATGTATTTGCACATGCCAATAGTAGGTATCCAAAAACCAGTATTGCTGAATTAAATAACAAAAATATAGACCTGCTGTTGTTGTCGTCAGAACCCTTTCCATTTAAAGAAAAACACATCTTGGAAATGCAAGCTGAAGGGCTAAATATACCTTGTGTGTTGGTAGATGGAGAACATTTTAGTTGGTATGGCTCCAGATTATTACATGTTCAAGCCCAATTTATTGCAAGTCTGACCCAAATCAAATCAATGCTGTGAATAAAAACTTAGTTCCTTGGTTGGCCTTTTTTGCTGTATCCTTTTTTTGGGGTACCACCTATTTGGCTACACGCATTGGGGTGCAAACCTTTCCGCCTTTCTTGATGGCAGCTATTAGGCAAGGAGTTGCAGGCATTTGTTTGTTACTATATTTTATGTTTAGAGGCTATACTTTGCCAACTAAACAAGACCTAAAGAGTTTCTTTTTTACTGGTATCATTATGCTTGCAGGTGGCAATGGCATTATTACCTGGGGTATGCAATATGTTGACAGTGGTCTCACATCTTTGATTTGTGCAT
>CANHRW010000026.1 GCA_947462865.1 Bacteroidota bacterium
CCAACATAGTGGTTATGTTGAAGGTGATGAGTTTATGCTTGAAGAAAAAATTAAGCAATTAACTACTAAGTAATTATTGTGTTGTTCACCAGATTTTCTGCAGTTCTTATCCTTTATATTCCTTTTACTTCAATTGCTCAGCAAGCTGTTGTAAAATGGGGTGATTTCTTTATTCAACAAAAAACTGATTCTGCTATTTTATTGAAATGGACTACACAATTAGAAGTCAATTCCAATCAGTTTGTTGTTGAACGTTCAATTGATGGCAATACTTTCACTAAAATTGATTCTATAAAATCAAGTGGAAACAGTTTGTCTAGGATTTCCTATAGTTTTATAGACAACGACACCAATTTGTTAAAGTTGCCGGTTAAGCTGTTTTACAAAATATCAGCCATTGGTATGAAAGGAGAAACTGCCAACCAATTAGTGGGTTCTTTAAATCATAACCAACTTTTTAGCTTACCTTGGAACATTGAGGCTCCATTGTATCCCAACCCTTTTAAAAGTTATTTTAGAATTAAATTCACCAAAACTTTCCCGTATCCAATTAAACTCTCCATCCTCAGTTTGGTGGGTGCAATTGTGCAAGAAGAATACATTGATATTTCACAAAATTCGTTGACTGAAGTAAATACCTTAAATCTACCTTCAGGTTCTTATGTCATCAGATTGCAGTATGAAAACGCTGTTCAGTTTTTAAGAGCAGTTAAAAATTAATTGTTTTTGAGTTGATGCTCCAATTCTTGTATAAAAGTATAGACATCTTCTTTTACTGGAGCCAAAGGGAGCCTTACAAATTGGCTACATATTCCTTGGATCTCCAACAAAGCTTTTATTCCACCAGGATTTCCATCCATAAATATGGCTTTCATCATTGCGTACAATTGGTAATGAATTTTTTTAGCTTCTGCAATTTCTCCGTTTACTCCCATTTGAACCATGTTTGAAAATGCTTTAGGGTAAGCTTGAGCAATTACAGAAATTACACCAGACATACCCATTGATACAAATGGAAGTGTGAGGTTATCATCGCCGCTGATTACATAAAAATTGGCTGGCTTAGCTTGAATGATATCCATAAATTGTTCAGGGTTTCCACTGGCTTCTTTAATGGCTACGATATTTGGATTTTCCGCCAATCTGAGTGTAGTAGCTACAGACATATTGCTTCCAGTTCTTCCAGGAACATTGTAAAGAATTACAGGTACATTACTATGTGCAGCTACTTCGGTGTAATGAAGAAAAATACCCTCTTGATTCGGCTTGTTGTAATAGGGACTTACCGACAATATGGCATCATATCCTGCATAATTAAAATGGTTCAGTTGGTTGCAGATAGCACGGGTGTCGTTGCCTCCAATACCCGCAATACAAGGAACTCGCTTATTAACCTGTTCTACTATGAATCTGTAAATTTGATTTTTTTCTGTTTCATTTAAAGTTGCAGTTTCTCCTGTAGTACCCAATGCTACCAGGTAATTGACACCACCAGAAATACAATTTTCAATGATATTTGACAAACCGTCAAAATCAATTGATAGGTCTTTTTTAAATGGAGTAATGAGTGCAACACCTGTTCCTTTCATAATTGTCTTATTGGTTTTCAAATTTAGACAATATTTCAATTTATGATTACCATAAATTGTACAATATAGCTGGCTATTTGTTTAAAGGTGAATAAATAGTCTATGCTCCAACAAGCTTACTTCGTATTTTTGAGAGGTGTTTGCCATTGTAGATATTGAAACTACAGGAGGTCAGCCTTCTGCCAATGCCATTACGGAAATTGCCGTTTATATTACTGACGGTAAAAAAATACTAGAACATTTCGAAACATTGGTGAACCCTGAAATTCCGATCCCAGTTTATATTCAGAGTTTTACTGGGATTTCTCAGTCCATGGTAGACAATGCACCAACGTTTAATCAGATTGCACCCAGTTTATTAGAAATCTTGAACGGAAAAATATTTGTGGCTCACAATGTAAATTTTGATTATTCATTTGTTAAAAATCAATTTGAAATAGCTGGCTATCAATACAATGCACCCAAACTATGTACAATCAGGCTTAGCAGAAAGATTATACCAGATAAAGCTTCATATGCATTAGGAAACCTGTGTGCTTCTGTTGGTATATCACTAGAAAATAGACATAGAGCTGGAGGCGATGCATTTGCAACGGTTAAGTTATTTCACCTATTGGTTGAAAAAGACAGCACTCAATTTATTAGTGAGAGCTTGAAAAAGGGAAGTAAAGAATATTGCTTACCACCTAATTTGCCGAAAGAAGAAGTTGAAAAGCTTCCCAAAAATCCTGGAATTTATTATTTCATAGACAACAAAGGATTGGCTATTTATGTAGGCAAAGCTAAGAATATTAAAAACAGAGTAATCAGTCATTTTACAGGAAATATCAATACTAGCCAAAAGCAAAATTTACTAAGAAATGTTTATGGTTTGAGTTATGTACAAACAGGGAATGAGTTATTGGCATTGTTGCTAGAAAGTCAAGAAATTAAACGTTTATGGCCTGATGAAAACAGGGCACAAAAAAAATTTCAGTCTGTTTACGGATTATATGACTATTTAGATCAAAATGGTAAAATTAGGTTTGGTGTTGATAAAATCAGAAAAGAATTCAAACCATTGGTTACATTCTCAAACAGGTCTGAAGCCTTACTATATGTAGAAAATTTAATTGGTGAATTTGGCTTGTGTCCAAAACTTTGTAACCATCAAACCAATTTGCTTCCTTGCAATTCTGTTGAAAAGGAAATTTGTTCAGGCATTTGTTTAGCAAACGAAAATATTGAATTATACAACCAAAAAGCCCAGGCGTTTTTTAATAAGTTAAATGCCGATAAAAAAGCTTATTTTATTGTAGGTAGAGGCAGAAGCCATAAAGAACAAACGGTTATTGTTTATGAACCAGGTGTTTTTGTGGGATACAGTTACATTAACTATAAAGTGCAACTAGATTTTGACCTCTTGAGAGAAGCGGCTCAGCCCATGAAATTGAACCATACGATGGAGGCTATTTTGGCTCCTATTCTACATGCCATTTCAAAAGAGTACAAAGTTTATACACAAATGCGTATACCCTTAATCTAACGCTAAATTAGGTTAGAATTAACCTTTTCTTAATGTCCAAGTATTTTAATCAATATAAATTTGTTTGGTGTTTTACACCCCAACTTTTAAAAAATGCTTAAAATTTGAAATGTGAATTAGTTGTTTGAATCTATGAAAATTCAAAACCTAACTTGCGTTAAATTAGAATGTTAAATTATAAAATCAACCAATACAACTATACCATGTTTACCATGAAATCTTATCTGTTAAAACTTTTGTTTATTGTTATTACTGTCATAACAATGAGCCAATTGCGTGCTCAAACCCTTTTGAGTTCCTATGATTTTAATCCCATAACAAATACTCAATCATTTGGTCCAAGCCCATATGCTGGTATTGCTGCAACCAATGTAACTGCAGGTGGACTTACAAGAGGCCCTGGTGTCTTAACTACAGGAACTCCAGCAGCAAGAGGTTGGGGTGGGGTCAGCTGGCAGGCAACAAGCGGGGCAAATGCAGTAACAGCCAATCAATTTTTTACGTTTACAGTGAAAGCCAATGCGGGGTACCAATTAAGCATTGATTCCTTGAGGTTTCCATACAGAAGATCTGCATCTGGTGCAGCTTCAGGTATGTTGGATTATTCACTAAATGGTACAACTTTTACAACGGCAGCAACGCTTTCTTTCACAAATACTACTTCTTCAGGAGCTACACTAAGAGTAGACTTGAGTGGAATTGCTGCATTAAAAAATGTACCATCTTCTACAACAATTACATTCAGATTAGCAGGTTTTGGTGGAACGGCTTCAGCAGGAACTTTATATTGTTATGATGTTTTAAATTCAACGGCTCCAGATTTATGCATCATTGGTAGTGTTACACCTTCAAGTGGTCCGTTGGTTGTGGCAACAGGTTCTTTGCAAGAATTTGCAAGTCAAGGTATTGGAATGCCCTCTAATGAACAAATGATTACGGTTTCTGGAATGAATTTAACCAATGATTTAGTAGTAAATGCACCAACTGGTTATGAAGTTTCTTTAACATCAGGAGCAGGATTTGCCCCCTCAATTAATATAGTACCAAGTGCTGGAGTTGTAAGCAATACTAGCATTTATGTGAGGTATATTCCTACAGCTTTAACAGATCAATCAACAGTGGTGTTAACTGCTACAAGTATAGGGTCACCCACTCAGAGTATAGATTGCATAGGTTCTATCGCAAATTTAAGTGCTAATGACATTGCTATTATTGGAATGAATACTTCTTCAAAGAACGTTATTTCATTTGTAGCAGTTAATACCATACCAGCCAATACTAAAATTAAGTTTACAGACAATGGGTACAGTGACCCAACAACTCAAATGTTAACGGAAGGTACATTAATATACACAGCTCCAACTTCTCTTTCTCCAGGTACTGTTGTTACTTGGACCAATGGAATGAATGTAACTGGAACTGGTTGGAGTGCAGCTGCCCCTTCTAATTTTACTTTGGCAGTAAATGGTGATCAATTGTTTGCATACCAAGGAACCTGGGGTATAAGTGGAGGGAATACAAGTTTATTGGGCGGTATGATGACAGGTGGAACCTGGGTAACTACTGGAACATTTACCAATGTAACAACCAATTCCTATTTACCTGCAGCATTAACTGTTGGACTGAACGCTATGAATGTATTCAATCCAAATGCATATTATTTGAATAATACTGCAAATACAACAATCAGTCAGTTGAATTTACCTGCAAGAACTAAAGATACCGCCAATTGGAATACCAGTTCAACCCAGATTTTCCCAACACCAGCATGGGTATTCAATATCATTGCAGAAGAGCCAACAGGTCAGGCCTATTTTCTAAATACAACGAATATTTCAACCAATGGAATGACATTAAATTTTGCCGGTGGAAACGGTACAAACTATTTAATAGTAGCTAAAAATGGTTCTCCTGTAACAGGTATTCCAGTAGATGCTACTACTTATACAGCCGATACGAATTTTAGTTTTGGATCAAGCATTGCCGTAGGAGAGTATGTTGTTTACAATGGTTCTAGTTCCATCAACTCAGTATCAATAGCAGGTTTGACATATGGGACCAATTATTATTATGCAATTTTCCCGTACAATGGTTCTGGAAATAAATCTAATTATTTTACTGAAAACCCCGGTAATGGGGTTGACATGACCAACGGAATCCCTAACTCAACTTCATCAGATATTATTATTGATACAAGCTTTTATGAGCCTGAAAATATAGCGTATCAAAATTACCAAGACACTTCAGATGTAACTATTTTAAATTCTATTGAGGTGGCCAGGTTTCAAATCAGAGATGGCGGTTTTGGAGCAGATATTGATACTGCTTCAACGGTTTTAACCAGCATTGGATTTGCCGTTCAAGGTAATCAGTCATTGAGTAGATTGGCGTTGTACAATGGTGCATCTGAAATTGCCGATCTTCCTCTATCAGATACGCTCATTAATTTTACAAATTTGAGCTTCTATACCCATGACAATACCTTTGAAAATTTGAGTATCAGGGCTACCTTTAAATCAAAAGTTACAGACAATGCTCAATTCGGTTTTACCATTAGAAGTGCAGCAAATTCGCCAAGTGGTTCATCGTTTTATTTGTATGATGCTGGAGCTGCGGCAACCTCTCTGATTGGAGATAAAAACAGAATTGAAGTAACGGCAACACAACTAATTTTTGTTAAACAACCTACCAAAACAGTTACCAATTACCCTGTTAGTCCAAGTATTGAAGTTGCTGCTGTAGATATGCTTTTAAATACAGATTTAGAATATGTGACAGATATGAATTTAACTTCATCTTTTGCACTCGCTCAGAATGCAACCTCAACCGTGACGCCTGTTTCAGGCACAGGTATCTTTAATAATATTTTATACAGCGCTATACAAAGTGGCATTTCAGTTGAGGTTCAATCAGGTAATTTAGCAGCAACAGGAGCTAGTAATAACTTTGATGTGATTAAGGCCCTAGAGGTTGGAGATTTATCAATCATTGGATACAGTGGAACAAACCCTGATAAATTTTCGTTTATGCTACATGCAGATATTCCAGCTGGATCGGTTATTACATTCACCGACAATGCATTCAATGGTACATCTTTAAATACCAACGAAGGAATTGTGGTTTGGACCTCTCCTAATAGAGTATTGCCTATGGGTACAGTTGTCACCGTTTCAATTCCGCTGACAAATACAGTGGTTGTAGACAGTTCAAATGGCATGCCTAATGGAACTGCAACCATGACTTCAAACTTTGCATTGGCTACTTCAGGAGATCAATTATTGTGTTACAGAGGAAATTCATTTGCACCAATATTCTTGACTGCTTTCTCATCTACACCATGGGTGAATGTTGGCGCAACCATTAATACAACTAATTCAGTCATTCCTCCCGGATTGGTTGCAGGAATTACTGCTTCTAATACCAATGTGACATTTACAAATGGCTATTATAACAACACCACAACAGGTGCCAATTATTTATTGAGAACATTGATCAACAATAGAGACAATTGGGTAACCAGTGGTTCTCTTCAAGCGGCCTATCCTAAGTATGTTATCAACTTCTCAACCAAAACTCAAATTACAGCAAATGCCTCAATCACTGAGTTAGCAATTTTGAATACAGATACTTTTGCATTGGGTAATTTTAGATTGACATTGAACGGAGTATCCTCTGGTACAGGAGTTTTGAGAGGCAGTTCATTGGCCAATTTAACAGTAATTGGTCCAGGAAATCATGGCGTGTTAAACTTTGATCAGTCAAACAATGGAAGTACAAATTCAATTAAAGATTTTGTTTTAACCAGTGGAGGAGTGAGCATAGGGAATTTACTAAACAATACAGGTACATTAACCTTAACCGCAGGAAATTTAGTAATTGATGAAGCTGCTGTTTTAAATTTCTCAGGATCTTCAATCACTAGAACCAATGGTGTAATTGACTTTAAAGTTTTGAATGCAGAATTAAAGTTCAATAATGCGTCTAATTTAACTTTACCAAGTGGTCTTTTTTCTGGTTCTGTTCCAATTTTTACCTTGGCGGGATCAAATATTACTTTAAGTTCTGCCTTAACCATTTCGAATAAACTCAATTTGAACGGCGGCAATCTGATTGGAAGTTCAATCAGTGCTGTTTCTGTAACAAATAACCAATCGGATGCCATTTCTAGAACCAGTGGATTTATAAATGCCCCGTTAATTAGAACTGTTTCTATGATGTTAAGTAATGGTCCAAACTACCTTTTTCCTATTGGTAAAAACACATACAATGCATTTGAGTTGGTTGAACCCAATACAAACGGCTTTGGGGACTTTGATTTGAAAGTAAATTTAATAGATAGCAATACAGGAGCAACTACGGGTTCAGGAATGAGTTCTTTCACTACAAACCTAATTTGGGATGCCCAAATTTTAACTTCGAACAATAGTTTTGTAAGTGCGAAAGTAAAACTAATAGATTCTAGTGTATACATAGGAGCTAATGATGCAATGGCTTTCAGTCAACTTCCAAATGGTTCATTTGATTATTTAGATTCTAGTATACCAGACTCAAATACTTTATTAACAAGCAATCCATTAACCTCACTTGGTTATTTTGCAGTTGGTTTAAAAACTCCACCTGTTCCGCAATTAGCAAATATTGAATTAAAAGCATTTATTCAAGGATTGTATCTTGGAAATGGATTAATGTCTTCGTCATTGTTTAATGCCGATCCTTCTGTTTCAGATTCAATAGCAGACTCTATTGATGTAGAATTACATGAATCTTTTGGCTCTTATTTAACAATCTACAATCAAAAAGCAGTATTAAGTACCAGTGGTATTTGTCATGTTTCATTCCCATCAGCTGTTGTTGGTAATAGCTATTATTTAGTGATAAAGCATAGAAACGCTATCCCAGTTTGGAGTGCCACTCCAATCACACTTAATTTCAATAATACAATAGATTTAACGGCCAATTCTACTGACGTTTATGGGGCAAATTTGGTTGAATTAGAAGCTGGTGTATTTGGCATATACTCTGGAGACATCAATCAAGATGGTTTCATTGATGGTAACGATTTTATAGATGTAGACAATGACAATGCAAACTTTGCTTCAGGATATATGGTTACTGATGTAAATGGAGACGCGTTTGTTGATGGAAATGATTTTATTGTAATAGACAATAACAATTCATTGTTTATTGGTGTAGCTAATCCATAATCTAAATATTAATTCATAAAAAAAGGGGCGTTTAGCCCCTTTTTTTATGAATCTTTTTGTGCTTCTTCCATCATTGCATGAGCCAATTCTTTGCCCAAATAAGCATCAATTAAATTGTGTATGAAATAAAGTACTGGAGTGAGCATAACAGCAACTGTAAATTTATATAGGTAATTGACAATGCCAATTCCCAATACCAGTTTTAAGTCCCAACCGGCACCAATATAGAAGGCAATGATTAATACAACAAAACTATCAATCAGCTGCGAAACCAATGTAGAACCAGTTGTTCTTAACCAGAGCATTTTATTTCCAGTTTTATTTTTTAGAAAATGGAAAACAGAAACATCAATTAATTGACCAACTAAAAAAGCAACCAAAGACCCAATGATAATCCATAATCCTTGACCAAAAATTTGGCTGTAAGCCAGTTGCATGTTTACTTTCCCATTGCTGGTTTCTTTGGTGATCCAGAAATCGGCTGGTTCCAATTTTATGGCTAAGTATAATGTAATGAAGCTATAAAGAATGAGACCTATGGCTATATAGGTGAATAATTTCACACCACTTTTGCCAAAATACTCATTGATTATATCGGTCATGATAAATACCATTGGCCAAAGAATGACCCCAGCAGTCATATTGAATGAAAAAGAATTTCCGAGTAGGTCAATAGATAGGGGAGCAATGCCAATAGTTTTTTCTAATGAGAATATTTTTACCCCAATCATTTCTGCAATGATTGCATTGGCTATAAAAAATGCACCTAGAGCTAAAAATAATTTGTTACGTTTGGGTTCTTTGTTCATACTAGTATATCATCATTTTCATGCAAAATACGGAACCACCAGATTTCATAAATGCACTGGTTTCAATTTCTTCTATTTCATAACCTTCAGCTTTTAACGCTTCAATTGCTTGCACACTTCCTTTTTGTAAAACAGCTACTTTTTTAGTATTCTCAGGGTAGTTGATCACATGGGCATTCAAACAAAATGTATCGATTGCTTCTTTTGCATCTATGTAATAAATCTTTTTAAAATAGCTTTGTATTTTAGCCATTCCTTCATTTGAAAATGCATCTTTACATAACATAACAGCATCTTCTGATAAAGGTACAAAGCAAGTATCAAGATGGTAAAAGTTTTCACTAATCAATTCTAATGGAATAATAGGTGTACCTGTTATATCACTGATTTCTTGGTAAGCAGTGGCCTGACTTCTGTGTCCATAACCTCCATAATACAATTGTTTCCCTGGATGGGGTATGGTATCGCCCATCCCTTCAAATAGATCTGTATGCGTGAGTTCAATGCATTTGTAACCGATACTTTCATAAAATTCTTTAAAATAGGGTACCTCTTTTTGTCTGGAAGGGTGCTTCATTTTACTAAGAATAACACTTTTTATGCCATTTGTGTCAACAAACGGAAAACTTTGATTGGCACAAAAAACCATGTCTTCGCAGCCTTCAACACCAGCTAGCACAAGTACTTGGTCTAAGTAACCTTTGTCTACCCATTTTACATAAACCTGTTTGAGTAATTCCCATTGTGCGCTTACTGCTGTTTGATCTACCTGCCCCAAATGGCCTTGCATGTATGGGTTTTTCACATCTATTATGTCAAAAAAATCAGGACTACAGAGTAAAATTCTTCTTGGTTCTTTTCTTGGCTTGAATACTATGGACATAGGATTGATACTAAAAATACGATTCATTTGGAATCATCCAATTTAATTCCGATGTTGGATAATTAAACAAACATATTCAAATATGAGGTACATTTTTACGATTCTTGTTTTATTTCTAAACATCCTTCCAAGTGATGCCCAGAATTTTAACTTTAAGGGGCATAAACCAGTTGGTAAAACAATAGCTGAAAAGCAACTTACTTTAAAACGTAAACAACATGAAGGCTTCCAATCATTGGGTAAATCTTTTCCAACAGACATTGTTTTACCGGGAGAATTTGAGGAATCACAAGCAGTTGCTATCTCATGGTCTTTCGAATACGATGACAATGGAAACGTTATTGGTGCAGATACGAGCAGCATTTATGGATATGTATCTGCTCAATTGGCTTATTACATACAAGAGGAATGTAAAGTATACATAAGAGTCAATGCTGCAAAAGATACCAATGCCGTTAAAATTTTTATGAATAGTATAGAGGCGCCTCTTACCAATTATGAATTCATTGTTGCTGCAGGAGAAGATTGGTGGACCCGTGATTATGGTCCAATGGCATTTTATTACAATAATTTAGATGCTATTGGCTTTGCTGATATGAAATATTACGATGGTAGAGACAATGACAATTTATTTCCAAGTGTATTGGCTAATAAAATGAATGTGCCCAATTATGTAACTCCTTTAAATGCTGAAGGGGGTAATTTCATGACTGATGGCTTTGGTAAATTGGTTTACAGTGATGTTGTTGGACAAGCTAATAAAGATGCTTTAGGTTGGACATTTTCCAAAACAGAAGAAACCCTAAAAAATATATTTGGCACACAAGATTTAATTGAACTGAAAACTTTGCAGTGTGATGGTGGAACAGGTCATATTGATTTGTACACTAAGTTTATTGATGAACAAACTTTATTGGTGGCTCAATACCCCAATGAAATAACAGCTCAAGACAAACAAATCATCGAAGACAATTACCAGGCATTAACCAATTTAAAATCTACCTACAATAGGCCGTTTAGAATCATCAGGGTTGAACATCCAACCAATGATTTAGGTACTTATACAGACATTAACTGCGATCAGATTAACAATGATGCACGTAACTTTATTAATGGTTTAACAGTAAATAATTCTTTTATTTTTCCTAATTATTACGACGGGGAAACAGGCAACAAAGAACAAGATGATAGGGTCATCGCTTTCTTAGAGAAAACAATGCCAGGGTATAAAATCATACCAATTGATAGCCGCGATTTGTCTCCACTTGGTGGAGCGATACATTGTATAACCATGCAAATTCCTGCTGCAAATCCACTCAGAATTTGGCATCCATCTGTAGATGGTATTCAGCCTAATTTGCCTAAATATCACATAGTAGCAAAAGTAACTACTCCAAGTGGAACCCAAGCTGTTACTTGTATTTGGAAGAAAAATAAAGGAAACTGGAATACGCTTATCTTGTCTGACTCAGCAGGGTTTTGGGTTGGGGATATAACTAATCCTGGCTTGCAAGGAACAGATTACATTGAATATTACCTTGAAGCAATTTCAAAAAATGGTAAAAAAGGAACGAAGCCTTATACAGCAGGGAATGGGGGGTATTTTAAGTTGAAATTGATGGAAATTACAGGTATGGAAGATCCGTATGTAACCAGAAAGAACCATCTGTTTACTGCATATCCAAACCCTATAAATGACATTGTGAATTTCAATTACCAATTGGTTCAAGAGGCTAAAGTTAGGTTGAGTATTTTTGACTACAACGGAAAAGAAATTTGGAGTCAAGAAACAAGCAATGTGCCTGCTGGTTTGCATACCCAAACAATTTCGGTAGAACAAATTCCTTCAGGTTTATACCTTTATTCTATTCAAATTGATAACCAAACCAGGTTAACTAAAAAGATGAGAATCGAATAAAGACATTTTTATTTGAAACAATTAAGAAGTATGGTCCATTACAATGTACCATACTTTTTTTATTTTCTTGAAGTGTAAGGTGAAATAGCCCCCTTTCTCTGTATTGTCTGTTTTTATTTTCCAAGATCCAACCACCATAGCATCATTTTTTGAAATTAGGTCAATGGCTTTAATTTCAAAACTTAGTTCTCCCATACTGTTTGCTGTAGGGTAGCTTTTAAGGTAGTTGTTTTTGATGTTTTCCCAGCCATATGTAATGCCATTTTTACTCACAAAACGTAAGTCCGGACTGTTCCAGTAATATTTCATAAAACCTTCAATATTTTGCTGATTCCAAGCAAACACTTGTTGTTGTAATATGCCTTTAATGGCTGCTTTATCTGGATGGTGGTCGCGCTGTGCTTTGGCATTTAAGATGCCTAGTAAGCCGCTAATCACTAAAATGATTATATGCTTTTTCATGCGTTAAGTTTTAGTGAAACTACAAAAAAAATATTTCATTTGAACAAAGTCTAAGGTTTGAATACCTTTGCGGCCATGATTTTAGAAAAAGATTTAATTACTATTGTTGAACAGTATGGCGCACCAGTATACGTATATGACGCCAATACCATTATTGCTCAGTACACCCGATTAAAAAATGCATTCAATCCCATTGATGTTAAAATTAAATACGCGTGCAAAGCACTCAACAATTCAGCTATATTAAAGCTTCTTAAATCGGTGGGTAGTGGTTTAGATACTGTTTCTATTAATGAAGTAAAATTAGGATTACATGCTGGTTTTTTGCCGCATGAAATAATATTTACACCTAACTGTGTTAGTATAGAAGAAATACAAGAAGCTGTTTCATTAGGTGTACATATCAATATTGATAACATTTCAATTTTAGAGCAATTTGGTGCAATTTATGGCAATACAGTTCCTTGTTGTATTCGTCTCAATCCGCATATTTTGGCAGGAGGTAACAATAAAATTTCAACCGGACATATCGATTCCAAATTTGGAATTTCTGTTTACCAATTGCGACATGTTTTAAGGATTGTAGAAAGTCAAAAAATTAAAGTCAATGGTTTACACATGCATACAGGATCAGATATTTTAGATGCAGGTGTTTTTTTACAAGGTGCTGAAATTTTATTTGATGCCGCCATTCAATTCAAAGATTTATCATTTATTGATTTTGGCTCGGGCTTTAAAGTTGCATACAAAGAGGGTGATATTACTACGGATATCGAAGAATTGGGGCAATCCATTGTGACGAGGTTTTTGGCATTTTGTAAAGATTATGGCAGAGACCTAGAATTGTGGTTTGAGCCAGGTAAGTTTTTAGTGAGTGAGGCTGGTGTATTTTTAGCCAAAGTAAATGTGTTGAAACAAACAACTGCAACAGTTTTTGCAGGGGTAGATAGTGGTTTAAATCATTTAATTAGGCCAATGCTTTATGACTCCTATCACCATATTCTGAATATTTCAAATCCAAGTGGTAAAGAAAGAATTTATACAGTGGTTGGCTATATCTGTGAAACCGACACATTTGGTTGGGATAGAAAAATAAATGAGATTCGAGAGGGTGATATCTTGTGTTTTAAAAATGCAGGTGCTTATGGTTTTACCATGAGTAGTAACTATAATGCTAGGTTCAGGCCAGCCGAAGTTTTGTTGCACCAAGGTGAGGCCAAGTTAATCAGAAGAAGAGAAAATTTTGAAGATTTAATTCGCAATGAAATTCCAATAGAATTGAACTGAATTTTTACCTAACTAATGTAACAGAACCTCTGTAGTTAAATTTTTTGCCATTAACACCGTTTGCGTATATATGGTAATAATAAACACCTTCAGCACATTGACTTCCATTGTAATTGCCATCCCAACCCTTGATTTCTGATGGGTTGGTAGTTTCATAAATCAACTGTCCCCAACGGTTAAAGATTTCCATTTTAAACAAACTGATTCCGGTGGCTTTGGCGTAAAAAATGTCATTCAATGCATCTGTATTTGGTGAAAAAACATTTGGGATTGTTAAAGTTGGTTGGTCGGATACTTTTATGGTTTTAGAAACGGTATCTATACATCCAAATCCATTGCTCACTTTTAATAATGTTCGGTATTCTCCTTCTATTAAGTATACAGCTTTAGGATCTTTCAAATGACTGGTATCTGAATTGCCAAATTCCCAATGGTAAAAAGAGGCGTCTTTACCTGTGAACTTGAATTGAACAGAATCAAGTGTAATGGGCTCTAATGGTTCAAAATCAAAATTTGCAATAGGTTTTGGATTGACTTGAATTTGAATGCTTGAGCTATCAGAACATTTGCCATTTGAGATGGTATAAACCAATTTGAAAACGCCAACAGTGTCTGGAATAAATTTTAGGAGGTTCAATTTTGCACCAGAAAAAATTCCGCCAATTTGTAACACTTGAATGTTAACTGCAGGATCGCCCAAACACAAAATACTATCAGTTATTGTAAATTTAGCATTTGGTCTTTTTAATACATGCAATTTTTGAGAGGTAGAATCAATACAACCATTGTTGTTTAAAATATAGGTAAAGTTAAACCACCCAGAATCATTACTTTGAAATACATTGCCACTAAATGGTGTGCCTTTCCAAGTGCCACCTATTTGTTTTGGATTGATTTGTATTTGTTGATCGTTGCAAATTTCGTTGCTGCTCAAAGTAAATTGGGCGTCAGGAAAGTCGTTTACTTTGATTTGGTGAACAAGTGAATCAATACACCCTGTTTCGTTGATGAGGTATTTGATGGTAAACAAGCCCGTATCTATAGGGTTGAATTGATTGCCTGGTTGTTGAATGGGTGCACCTGAAAAAATACCATTGTTTTGTATTGGATTTAGTGCAAATGGGTTATCACCTTTACAAACACTAAATTTATCAGGATAAAAACGTGCATTAGGTCCATATATCCGAATGCGAATACTGTCAGCAATTGAACCACAAGAATTACTTTGTTTTACTTTGAACCAATATAAGCCATTATCTAGAGATTGATTGGGCTGGTAAATGGCATTCAGAGAAGTTGAATCTATGAATTTCCCTTTTCCTGTTGTGGTCCAAAGAACAGGGTTAGAAGTACTGGAATTTGCGGCTATTTGTAAGGGTGTATTTTTACACCATACGGTATCTGTAGATGAAATAGAAAGCGAACCAATGCTTGCATTCACATCAAAAATAACAGAGTCTTTATAGTCTCCACAATTGAGTTTTGCCACTAAATAAAGGGTGCACTTACCTGTAAAACCAGCAGCCAGTTTATAGGTAGTTGAGAGGTTCAAAGAATCTGTAAAATTTCCAGATGATACATTTCCAGCCATCCAATAATAACAACTGCTACTACCATAGGTGCCATTTAAATTGACAGTACCTCCAGCACAATAAACGGGTAAAGTTGTACCTGCATCAATTGTTTGAATAGGGATAGGTATTTTGCAGCCAGGATTGGTATATGTTGCAGTTCCATTAAAGGCGTAATTAACAGTTGCGCCATCTTCTGGCCCTTTAACCAAGTTTTGGTCTAATAATTTGTTGGCATCATAAGTAACCGTATCGCTACAAGAAGGTCCAATCAATACAAATTTTCTCAATTCTGTAGTTTTTTTGTAATTTACAAAATGCCCATCTTGATTGTCATTCGGGTCGGCACTTTGAAAAATCACAAATAAAGAATCTTGCAAGCTGCTAAAATCTTGTGCTGTTGGATTAAATGCTGTACTGGTAATAATTAATAAATTGGCACCAGCTGGAATATAATCTGTTTTATTTTTAGGTATCAAAACCCCACAATTTCCTTTTGCTTTGATACGTTTGTTAATGGTATCAACTTTGGTCAAAGTTGAAGCAGTTAAATTGGCCCAACCAAAGAAAGGATTGCTTGTAGAACCTGTTCCCCAA
>CANHRW010000027.1 GCA_947462865.1 Bacteroidota bacterium
ATTTGGCATATTTTTTTTACTTCCCCCTGCCCTGCAATATGGTTAACACCGTGTAAATCAATACCCTAACATCAACTGCTATAGACCTATTTTCTATATATAAAATATCAAACTTCAATCTTTCAACCATTTGCTCAACATTTTCAGCATATCCATACTTTACTTGGCCCCAAGAAGTAATGCCCGGTTTCACCCGGTGTAAATGTTTGTAATGAGGGGCAATTTTTACAATTTGGTCGGCAAAAAATTTGCGTTCAGGCCTAGGACCAACCAAACTCATTTCACCAATGAGCACGTTCAGAAACTGTGGTATCTCGTCTAAACGGTATTTTCTTAAAAACTTCCCAATGGGAGTAATTCTCGGATCATCTTTAGAAGAAAGTTGTGGACCAGCTTGTTCTGAATTTGTAAACATGGTTCTGAATTTCAAAATATTAAAAGGTTTGGCCCGGAAACCCAATCGCTCCTGTTTAAAAAACACTGGACCTTTTGAAGAAAACAAAACCAAAAGCGCAATTGATACAAACAAGGGTAAAAAACACACCAAAACCAATAAAGATACCATGATGTCTAAAAAACGCTTGAGCACCACTTGCCATTGAGGCATCACCTCATGATTAATTTCTATCAAAGCCGTTCCAATGATATTGTTCATGCGAACTTGTCCACTGACCATATCGTACAAATCAGGTATGATTTTTAAACTCACCGGCAAGTCCTCTAAAATATTGGTAACCTGGTTCAGTTCTTCATGGTTTTTACTGTCTATACCAATAATGACTTCTTCTATTTGGTATTGATTCACCAATTTGGGTAAGTGTTCGTATTGACCCAAACAGGGCATCAATTCAAGCAAGCGGTTATTGGATTGTTCGGAATCATTGCAAACAAAACCCTTGAATAAATAGCCTTCGTTTAAAACCGACTCTTTGAGTTCTTTTACTATCTGATAGGATTTAGCATCACTGCCCACTACTAAAGTGTGGAATCCTATTTTACCTTTTTTAATCGCGTGTTTAACAAAATACGCTTGAATAAGCCTGTTAAAAGTTGTCAATCCAAAATGGAGCAAAAACAGGGTTAAGGTGCTCTTATAATAAGACTGATAAGACTTTACTTCATCGTCAATCAACAATAAAAAAAATAAACATATAACACCAATTAAAGTAGCGGTAAATGTTTTGGAGATTTCGTGGATACGAGATTTACGCCAAACATCTTTATAATGACCCGACAAATAATATAAAATGAACCAGTAAATTGGAACTAAACAAAGTGCTAAATAAAAATTTTGATCGAGTTCTATAGGAATTTTATACCCAAATTTATCTGGCTCAATGATGGTTTTTCTGAATGCAAAAAACAAAGTCCATGCAACTGATGCGCTCAATGCATCTGTTAAAACAAATAAGTTGGTATGGATTTTTCTTTTGTTAATCAAGGTAAATCAATTTAAAATTGTCAATGAGCACCTTTGGATTTTGGACGGGAGCAACAAAATTGTTGCTGAATCTCATAAAAAATCGGAACTGTGTACCCAAAGGATAATAAGCAATTTCAGTTTCTAAATCGAGGTACAACTTGTTCCATTTTGTTTTTGGGGTAAGCACAATTAATGGAATTTGTTTCACGCTGCCATCTATCTCGGTAGCATACATACCCAAGGTAAATGGTAAATCATTTCGGTAATCCAATTCTAAATAGGTAGGGGTGAATTTAGGCAATCTATTCAATACAGGGGTATACAGTTCCATTATACTGCTGTCATTTGCCAGAACTATCTTACCTGAGTAGTTTCCTTTTAAAAAAGCGTCTTCTCCATTGTATTTTATAAGGGTATCTCCTGGAATTTTGAAAGCAGGATTGAATTCTAATGAAAAGCCATTCTGATCAAAATCTTCCATTAATTTAAAAACGGCATTATCCTGATAACTGAATTCGGGCGAAATGGTATCGGTTTGGTTGGGCTTAAAATCTATGGTATCTATGAAATTTTTAACAATTGGATAGATCAAACGTTGCTCTTCTTGACCAGATTTTTTAATTCCAGCGCCAATTCTAATAACGGCTTTCCCTGTTTTTTGCAAGGGAAACTCAGATGGAATGGCATAACTTCCTTTAAAAATACCTGATTCAAATACCCAATAGTCTTTAAAATCTGAGGAATTGAGACCTTGAGTGCCATCTGCTTTGGTTGTAAATTGAGGCGCTTTAATGTGAAGATATGCGGGTACCATCACTTGATCTGTTTTACACATAGAAAACAGCAACAAGCCTAAAAAACCTATACATACAAATTTGTATTTGACCATTTTAACCAACTGGATCTAACGTAGCAATTGCAAAAGTATTACCTTTTGGTCAGATTTAATTTATCAATTATGGCGTGTGCAACTTCTAAAGTATCAAAGTTGTCGAAATTGGTTCTGAGTTGCAGTCCATGGTTATTGATTGACTGAGCAAAAAACTCCAATTCCCTTTTTACCATGTCTGGATTTTGTTTCGCCTTTATGAGAGACAATTCTTGTTCGGTTGCTTCTGTTTCTCCCGATGCTGCATTGAGCATCGAAATTTTAAAATTATCTAGGTCTAAACCAAAGGTTTTATTTTTTTGAAAAAACCGTACTTTATTGCCCTGTTCAGATTCAAAATTCCCCCCAACCATATTCAACACACAGCCGTTTGCAAATTCAATTCTCACATTTACAAAATCAATCAAAGAATTGTGTAAACAAGCCCCTGTTGCTCTTACGCGCATTACTTTTGATTTAACCATACTAAAAATCAAATTTAAATCTGAAAGGAGTAAATCAAATACCAAATTGTCTGTGCTGTAATTTAAGACAGTTGCATCAAACCTTGAATGTTCTATGTAAAATGGCTGGTCAACCAACTTTTTAATCAATTGGTAGTTGGGATGAAATTTATGTTGGTGCGACACATATAATTGAACATTGGCTTCTTCTGCCAATTTATTCAACTCTTTGGCTTCTTCTAAACTCTCGCTTAAAACCTGTTTTACAAAAACATGTTTTAAATTCCGAATGGCCGTAGAGGCATACTCAAAATGCGTACCCGTTGGCGAATGAATAGAAACTGCTTCTGCGCGTTTGATTAAATCATGTACATCATCAAACCTATTAATGGACATGCTGTTCTCCATTAATTTAGCACTGGCCTCGTCATGGTCATAAAAGCCAATTAGTTGAAACTCCTTTACCTCAAGAAGTTTTTCTATTTGCTTTTTACTTTTTTCGTTTGCACCTATTATGGCGATGTTTATCATGCGGAGGCTTTACAAAACAAAAATATTCCTTAGCTATTCTATAATTGCGACATTAGAAGATTAGATTTTAACAGTGTCGAACCAATTAATCAGTTAAACTATACACTTTCTCATTTTATGCATTGGATTGTGAAAAAATGAAGCCTGATTCTTGTAATTTTCTACCTTAATTCGTATCATGATAGAACTGAGCCTAGAGCTGGACAGCTACAAAGACAAAGGAGCCCGAAGAAGATTAGTAGAAGAACTTCAGCAAAAAGGAATCATAGACAAAGAAGTGGTTCGTGCACTGAATACAGTTCCAAGACACTTATTCATACACAAAGATTTCAGGTCGCATGCTTATTTAGACAAAGCTTTTCCAATTGGAGACGGACAAACCATCTCTCAGCCATATACTGTTGCTTATCAAACCCAAATGTTACATATTCAAAAAGGGGAAAAGGTATTGGAAATTGGGTCAGGATCGGGATACCAAGCAGCTATTATTGCTGAAATGGGCGCTCATTTAACCAGTATTGAAAGACATATTGGCTTACATGAAAGTGCAAAAAAAATGCTGCTACAACTGGGATTAAAGGCCAACTTATTACTAGGCGATGGGTCTTCTGATTTGGCTAGTGACCTTGGCCCATTCGATAAAATTATTGTAACTGCCGGAGCACCTAAAGTACCAATGAGTTTGGCCAATCAGTTGGCTGTTGGTGGCACCATGATTATTCCTATTGGGAATGAAAAAGAGCAAATCATGCATAGCCTCATTAAAAAACCAAATGGCGAGTTTGAAGTTATCCCATTGACCAAGTTCAGGTTTGTGCCTTTGATTGGAGAACAAGCTTGGTGAATTAGGCGTGATGGGCATGCCCTCTTCTCAAATTGCGCTCTACATCTCTGGTTTTGATAGCTTCTCTTTTGTCAAAAGCTTTTTTTCCTTGAGCCAGTGCAATTTCCATTTTCAAATAACCTCGTTCCGATTCAAAAATTTTCAGGGGTATAATGGCTGTTCCTTTTTCCGCAATTTTGTTTTTAAGTTTTTGTAATTCGGCTTTTTTTAACAACAACTTACGAATTCTCAACGTTTCGTGGTTATTGTAACTTCCTTGCTTGTATTGCCCAATGTTAAATCCTCGAACAAACAATTCATCCCCTTTAAAAAAACAATACGCTTCATTGAGATTGCCATTGCCCAATCTGACAGATTTCACCTCAGTACCTGTCAACTGCATACCTGCAATAAATTTTTGAATAATATGGTATTCAAATCCTGCTTTTTTATTCAGGATTTCAACTTTGTTCTGTTTACCCATGTTTTACCAATTGGTTGAAAATGCGTTCCAACTTTTCCTTTTTTAATAGCTTCTGACCTTGTTCTCCTGTTGCAATGATTCGGTCACCTTGTTTGGCTTCATAGGTACAAATAAGTTCATTTCCAGTAATAGATTTTACTCGAGCAGTAAACAAAACAGTAGCTCCTAATAAAGCTGGCGCATGGTGATGGATGGTTAAAAAGGTCCCAACCCCTTCTTCATCTGCTTCTTTCATATCTAGCACAAACAAACGGCAACACCATTCTGCATCTCTTCCTAACGCAAAAGTTGCATATACTGCATGCACCATACCTTCCTTAAATGATGCAATATCAGATACAGTAACTTCATGTTGGTATTGTTTTTCATCGCCTGGGCTGAACAGATTCCTCATTTTGCAAATATACTATACTAATTGAGCAGTACCGCTTAAACAACCAAAACAGGTATTTTTAAGCGATGTCTAACAGCGTCAACCGTAGAACCAAACAACCAATCTTTGAGGGTATGATGACCATGTGCTCCCATTACCAATAGTTCACAATTTTCAGCTTTTACAATTTGTATAATTGATTTTGTACGTTCTCCAAAACCCAAACAAGGTTTAACCTGATAGCCCATATCACTGAGTTCTTTTGCATAAAAAGACAGAGATTCTCGATCGAGTTGTGTTTCCTTGTCTTCAACATGGCTATTGTACTGCCTAGCTGCCGCCGATTCCACAACATGAATTAAAACATAAGCAGCATGTTTACCCCCAGTATGAATGGCATGTGAAATACTTTGTTCGTCTTTTGAGCTAAAATCAACAGCAATGGCAATTTGTTTAAAAGGAACAATTTGCTGTAAATTAATCGAAGATAAACTGGCATGTGGAATGATTTGCTTTTTTTCCATTCGCTTGAACATGGGAGAAAAGACAATCCAAATCAACAAGATAAATACATAAAGTAAACTGCTAAATATTAAGATTTTGAATCCAAAGTGCATGTCCGAATGAGTTGTAAAAAAACCAACCAATTCTTCATAAACCAATTTCACATTCAATCCAATTATTAGAAGTGCTACCATCCATGACAGCCAAATGATGTGTTTCTTATTCGCAAAAACGCCCATTATTTTCTCTGAAGATGTAAAATGAATCAATGGAACGATGGCAAAAGCCAATTGTAAACTCAAAATCACTTGACTCAAAATTAACAATCGGCCTAGCTCTTTGTCACCAAAGTATAAAATGGTAAATATGGCAGGTCCAACCGCCACAATTCGGGTAATGATTCTTCTGAACCAGGGACTAATGCGTAAATTCAAGTAACCTTCCATTACGATCTGTCCAGCTAAGGTACCTGTAACTGTTGAGCTTTGTCCAGCTGCAATCAGCGCAATAGCAAACAATGTAGGGGCTAAACTACCAAATAAACTCGCAAGCATTTCATGGGCATTAGAAATATCTGTTACCTCATGCAAACCGTTCGCATAAAAAGCACTCGCAGCTAAAATCAAAATGGCAGAATTGACAAAAAAAGCCGCATTAAGGGCAATGGTAGAATCAATCAAATTAAATTTCAATGCTGTTTTAATTCCTTTTTCGTCTCTGCTAAATCTGCGCGTTTGCACCAATGAAGAATGTAAATATAAATTATGTGGCATTACGGTTGCCCCTATAATTCCAATAGCAATGTACAAAGCATTTCCATTTAAATCTGAAGGGATGAAACCTAAGGCAACTTGTTTCATGTCTGGGCTTACAATGAGTAATTGAATTAAAAAAGCACCACCAATGATACTCACCAACCCAATCACAAACACTTCCATTTTCCGAATACCTAAATTCATTAAAAACAAAAGCAAAAATGTATCAAAAAGAGTAATAACTACCCCCCAAAACAAAGGCAAATCAAACAACAATTGCAAACCAATAGCCATGCCAATTATTTCTGCCAAATCTGTAGCAGCTATTGCTATTTCAGCCAACCCATATAATGACCAATTGACCCAATTGGCATATTGTTGACGACTAGCTTGGGCCAAATCTAAGCCCCCCACTATTCCCAATCTAGCAGCCAAACTTTGCAACAATAGCGCCATTAAATTACTTAACAACAATACCCAAATCAGTTTGTAACCAAATTGACTACCACCTGCAATATCTGTTGCCCAATTGCCTGGGTCCATATAGCCTACACTTACCAAATAAGCTGGACCTAAAAACGACAATACTTTCTTAAATTTGCTTACATGTTGCCTGGTGTCTACACTTTCATGTACTTCGGCTAATGATTTTTTCATGCTACTTGTTTTATAAATTGTACAAGAATATTTTTTACCACTTCATTACTTAAATTGAATTGTTGCTTTTCATTTAACAACAAATCTATGCTTCTATCAAACGCATTAATTTGCAGAATACTCAAATGAGAACCTATTTGAATACCATATTTAGAAAGGTATTTCAAAAAATCAGTGGTATGGTTAAGTACTCCACACACAATTAACTGATTTTGACTTTTGGCTTTATCTAAAGTAAAAAAGGCTGAAGTTGCTATTTTCCCGTCTAATTGTGGTATTGGATCTCCATGTGGATCATGCGTGGGAAACCCTAAAAATGCATCTAACTGACTAATCAATTTATCAGACTGAATATGTTCTAATTGTTCAGCAACCTCGTGCACTTCATCCCATGAAAAAGATAACGTATTTACCAAGAATGTCTCCCACAACCTGTGTTTTCTTAATGTAGTTACAGCCACACTTTTACCTAAATTCGTTAATACACAACCCCTGTAAGGTTCATATTTTAATAGCTTCTTGACTGCTAATTTTTTTATCATGTCTGTTACTGAAGAGGCTTTAGTATGCATAGATTCAGCCAACACATTGGTAGAAATAACCTGAGTTCCTCCCAAATGCAGCTTCAAAATGTTTTTCAAATAATTTTCTTCAGTAAATGAATACATACTTATTTTTTTAGACAAGTCTAAATATTTTTTTAGACAAATAAAATTATTAGGAGGACAATTTTAACAGAATTGTGTAAATTTGATTCAAATCAATTCCTATGTGGGCCAAATTTTTTAGCTATTTAAAATTCTGGGAGAAAGCGTCTCCTGACAGTCCGTCATCCTTTAACTTAAAAATCATGCACGGAATAAACAGAATCAGTATTTTAATTTTCACCATTGCACTTTTTGTCATATTGTATAGATTGGTGCATGGTTTGTTTGTTTCCTAATAAATTAAAAAAATATGGAATATATCATTCTTCCTCTCTTACTCAGCTTATTTGTAAGCTGGAGATTTAAATCAAAAATTAAAACCTATTCTGAAGTTGCCCTGAGCAATGGACTATCAGGTAGTGAAATTGCAGAAAAAATGTTGCGTGACAATGGCATTTATGATGTAAAGGTTTTGAGTACTGAAGGACAATTAACTGATCATTATAACCCACAAGAAAAAACAGTTAACTTAAGCCATAATGTATTTTATGGCAGAAGTGTAATAGCTGCAGCCATTGCCGCTCACGAATGTGGACATGCCGTGCAACATGCCAATACTTATGCGTGGTTAAACTTGAGATCAAAATTAGTCCCTGCAGCAAGTTTTGCCTCAAAATGGGTTCAATGGATTTTGTTGGCCGGTGTTTTAATGATTAACACCTTCCCTAATTTACTATTAGCGGGTATTATCTTGTTCGCGTTGACTACCTTATTTACGGTTATTACCTTACCTGTTGAATTTGATGCAAGCAGAAGAGCTTTGGCCTGGTTGAGCGATAGAGGAATGGTGAGAGATAACGAATACCCAATTAGTAAGGATGCATTGAAATGGGCTGCTATGACCTATGTGGTTGCAGCTATTGCATCTATTGCAACTTTGTTGTATTACTTACAAATTTTTACTGGAAGACGCGACTAAACAATTGGTATTTAAAACAGAGATGGCGCGCAGCAAAGCTGCGCGCCATCTCTGTTTGAGACCTTACCTAAACACTCCAATTTTATTCAATGCCTTTCTATAATTATGCGCATTGATATTGTGTTCTTGCAATGTTTTGGCAAAAATATGTTTACCTGAGAAATCTGGTGCAGCACAGAAATAGTAATTCATTGTTTTACTTGCATTCAGAACAGCATCTATAGCCTGTACACTAGGACAGCAAATTGGCCCAGGAGGTAAACCTAAATTTAAATACGTATTGTAAGGAGAACTCATTGCAATGAGTTCCGCAGTAACTCTTTTTCTTTTGGGATCATTGGCTACAAAAAGCAAAGTAGGATCTGCTTGTAGCGGCATTCCTTTGTTTAACCGATTTAAATAAACACCTGCAATCAATGGCATTTCCTTATACAAATTAGACTCCTTTTGAACAATTGAAGCAAGAACTGAAACTTGTCTTTGATTCAAACCCAATTTTAAAGCCTTGTTTTGTCGGTTCTGGCTCCAAAATTTCTGGTATTCTTTCAACAGTCTTTGCATACATTCCTGAGCAGAGGTATTCCAATAAAAATTATAGGTATTGGGAATAAACAAACCAATCACATTGGCAGAATCCATTTGTACCTGAGTCAAAAAATCTTCAGACCATATTTCACGCATCAATTGCAAACTATCCGTTTCTAATTGATTCCCTATTGAAGCCGCCAATTGCTCAATGGTATTTGCACCCGTAAATACTAAGTCAACAGGCGATTGCTTACCACTGGCCAATAATTTAAAAAGGTCAAAATTACTCATTCCGGGTTTCAATAAATAACGGCCTGGCTTGAGCCTTTTATTGAATTGCACAGCATTAGCCAAACGTTCAAAAGATGCCGGATTTTGAAGTTGGTTATTTTGATTCAATTGCCAAATAAATTGTTTGTAATTCTTATCCGAACTCACATATAAATATGGATTTTCGGCTATCACGGCATTGGATATATTCACCGAAAAAATATCAAACGCAATTTTTGTTGCAAACAATAAAATCAAACCAATAACAATTAAAATCCACTTTACTTTATTTGATGGCATAAGAAGCACACATTAATTGATTTGAGACAACAATTGAGAAATAATTTCATTACGAGGAGCTATTTGCTTCAACTTTAGCAGATCTTTCCTTGCATTGATTTGATCTCCCATGTTTAAATAAGCCGCAGCACGATTAAGCAATGCCTGTTGGTGAAATGGATTCAATCTAATTTCTTGGTTATAACAATTCAGTGCCTGTTTAAAATTTGACTGAAGTGCATACCCATAACCCAAATTGGTCCAAGCATCTTCAATAGTAGCATTTGTTGCTATCACCTTTTTTAACAACCCAATTCCAAGTTCAATTTGATTGTTCATTAAATAAGCAGCACCTAATTTAATTTGCATTTTTAAATTTGCCTGAGACAATTGAGTGGCTTTTTCTAACCAAGAGATGGCTTTGGCAAATTGGTTTAAATTAAAATAAGACTGCCCAACTCTATAAGCCATCCATGCGTCTGTTTGGCGATTAAGTTTAAAGGTTTCGGCCAATTTACAAATAGCCTCCGCGTCTGATTTCAAAAATAAATAATGTATTTGAATGGCTGATGCATCTTCTATTCCGTTCAATTGATTTAAAAAATAAAGCGCAGAATCTAATACAATTTGTTGTGAGCCTTCAAATTTCTCAGCATAATTTAAATAGGCCTGAGCTTGATCTAAGCTATTTAAATTCCCTTTAGTAACGCAATATAACCCCATGAATTTCTTGAGAGATTTGAGTTTCATTTTTGAGGCTGGAATGGCAATTTTATGGTCATGTACTGTAACATGTGGAATATCTATTGTGCCTGATTTGGGCATGTGACAGGATACACAATTTTGTGATTCCAAATTGGATTGTTGTTGTTTTATTTCATTGCAAGCACTCGGCTGATGACATTTCAAACAGGCTTGATTAAAAATAGCAACCCCTGTTTGTTTGACGCTAACATGTGGATTATGGCAATTGATACAGGTTAATTTTAACAACGAATTGTCTTTATTGACTTCAGTTGGATTGCTTTTGATAAAACATTTACTCTGTTGCAACCTTTGGGCATGCGAAGCCATGATCATTTCTTGTTCATCGCCTGTGTAGGTTGGCATGAAAACATTGAAATAATCTGCTAATTTTTGGCCGGGTCTAAAGTCTGTAAATTGTTTACCCGGTTTTAATATTGCATTGCCTTGTAAATGGCAGCGTTGACATAAATCTGTTTGTCTTTCCCAACCCAATCTTTTAGGGTTGACAATAGTATAATCTGGTCCCTTAGATGTATCAACACGGGTGCCGGTCAATCTTTCTTTTACATGCAATTCTCCAGGACCATGACAACGCTCACAATCAATACCATTTGGAATAGCCGTAAATAAATTGCTGTTTTTATCAGCAACTTGAGGAATCGCATTGTGACAACTCATACATTCTAAACCAATTTCTCTTGAAAAACGGACATTCCTACCCTTTTCAAAACCTGGTGGTAAATCCCATTTTTGTAATTGACTATACCAAGTTAAGGGTAATTGATAGAGATACCCATTCTGACTGTTCAAGTGAGAATTGGTATGTTGACCTGAACCAATGATATAATCTACCCGTTCAATTCTTTGGTGAATGGTATCATGATTAGGGCCTAATTGGAATTCTTTTACAAACAATGAGTCCCCTATCCAAATTGGCAAATAGTACAAACCCAAAGTAGCATCATACACTGGTTTTGTATGCTTGTAATTTGCAGCAGATTTTTGTCGAGTGGCCGGTGCAAATGATTGCCCCATACCTGTCTGTATAAATGTTTTGTAGATATCCATATGACACGATTTACAAGCATCCATTCCAACGTAATGGACAGCCGTATCGTGGTTTAGGTAAACAGGCTCATGTAATTCCTGATTACCACATTGAAATTGGGCCATTGCGAACACTAAAAAAAACAACGAAACCAAAACGGTTTTGAGGTATTTTACAGCGCTGTAATTGGCTATTTTTTTTTCCTCATCCATTTGGAAATTGATCTTTCCAGGCGAGCATTCCACCTAAAAGATTTCTTACATTTTCAAATCCTAAATCAGCTAAAAATAGTTTAGCATTTCCGCTTCTTGCTCCAGAACGACAATGCACAATGATTTCTTCATTTTTTAAAGCATTTAATTCTTCATAACGACTTGGTAAATCTCCAAGTGGTATGAGGGTAGCTCCAATGTTGAATTCCTCATATTCATGAGGCTCTCTTACATCAATTAAATTAATTTTTTCGCCTGCTTGCATACGACTATGCAACTCTTGTACGGTAATGTCTTCCATGTTATTTCTGAATTAGAATGCGTAATGTTTGCGATTGTTTAGTAAATATATTGCTTAGTTGCATCAAATAAATGCCATTGTCTAGTTGGCTCAGGTTAATTTCTTGCTGGTTATTCAATTCGGTATGCAACAATCTGCCCGATAAATCAAAAACATGCACTTTGAATAAATCAGCAGTTTGTGTTTGAATATGAAAAATTCCTGTACTTGGATTTGGATAAATTGAAATTGCTAATTTTTCCAAATCTTGTTTAGGTTCTTGAATTGAAGCTGGTACATTTAACCATTTACCAATAATGGGTCTAATCATTGGCGTACCAATCATTGCCGTTGGGTACCATTGCCCATCTTGTTTGTAATATAAATTCGGATTAACCCCAAAAGGAAAATTCTTGTCTAAACCAATATTTAATACATAAGCTTGAACTTGCTCCCAACCAATGTAAAAGTTACCTTCTACAGGAATAGGTTGGCTAAATTTTATATAACTATAGGCATTGATTGCATTTAAATAAGTGGGGCTTAGGTTGTCAATCTTATACATAATTTGGTCATCATTAGCCGGCATTCCGATATCGGTGATTTTTTTCCAAACTCTCAAACCAAATTTTTGATTTGAAACATTTGACTCACTTTGGTTAAAAAATAGATACACCCCATACAAAGTATCAGGTACCGATAAATTAAACTGCAAGGCTGCCCCACAATTGGTTTTATTTTTAATGCCATATCCAGCCTCGGCTGAACCATCATCATAAGCCAAATAATTGCTAAACTGTGAAACAACACTCATGGAATCATTGCCAGGAATGAGGTCGTTTTTAGCACTTGAAAAACCCACTTTATACCTTGTAGTAAAAACAACTGAATCTGCATCAGGCGAAAGCGTTACATAAGGGATTGATTTATAGAATTCAACAGTCGTATCTGACAAGGCTTCAATGTTTGTAAAATCCTTGTATTGTGCGATTGTATTCCCCAATTGATCTGTTGTAGTTCTAGAATAATCCAATACAAAACTTTGGTTATCGTGGTTTTGAAATCTCAAAAATGCAGTATCAGTAGGGTAAGCAGCCGGAGCTGCGTTAAACTGTTTCCAAGTCATGGCATAATACATCCCCAAATAAGGATGTGGCGTATTGGTTAAACTCACATCATTGATTGCATCTGATGCCGTTCTACCTTTGTTCAAATATACATAATCTAAATGCCACTGACTCAAGTTTCCGGTAAGACTGCCTCTATTTCTAAATCTAATTTCAAACTTATCGTGAAAGCAAGCACTGTCTTTAATTAGAATATTGTAATAATTGAATTGACGTTTCACTACATCTAGTGCTGATATGCTTTTTATGGGTGTAAATGAATTGGTTTGATAGGTTGAGTTTCTGTATTCAACTACAAATGAATCATCTGGAAAAATTTGTTCCGAGGTGCCTTGTAATTCATATTGACAATAAAAACTCAAAAACAAAGAGTCTGCAGCACTCGACTTACTCAAATCAGTTACCCATGAAGTCAACATATCGGCCGTACCTTTAATTGGGAAATTTGAATACGGATTCCCTTTGGCGTTCAAACCATCAAAAGTTGCCACATTGATACTGGGTTGGTTCTCTGGAAATTCATTGTTAACATATACAAAATTGTCTTGCCATTTAAATGGATCAGCCACCTGAAAACTCGACGAAAAGTCTTCAATAAAAGGCAAATTGATTTTTTTATAAATCTGTATGGCACTTACAAATATTTTTGGGGTGTCTATAGGTTCCGCAATTGTTTTCAAGCACCAACGAGCTGCAAAAAAAGCATGCCTAAACCTCCCAAAATTGATCGGAAAATTATAGGTAAATATAGAATCAGTTTGTTGATGAAACAGTAACATTGGCACCCAATTGCCCAAATTATTTCTACATTCAAATACCAAAGTATCAGCAGCCTTCCATCCTGATAATGTTTTTAAAGTAAATGATAAATTAACTGAATCTTTCACATTGCATGACAACATAGAAATAGGATGTATATAAAAAGTATCTGCAGCTCCATTACTGTTTATATAGGGCTGTTGTTTGTAATCGAAAGCATCCATTACAAATCCGACCCCTAGTTCTGGAGAATAGTTATCTTGTTTCAATTGTACATCTATGCCAATAAAAGATTCTTCTTTGTTAAGTTCATTACTATTTTCAATGGCAAAAGGAACGGCAAGCATAGGCGCCAATACTATTTGTTTCAATTGGTAAATCTGAGCGCTTACTTGACTTAACTTGGCATACAAACTAAATCTAAAAGCAAAAGCATCGCTGCTAAATTCTTCTTGATCTATAGGAATCCTTATCTCCTTGAATTTACTTAATAAAACAGTACTTCCCCAAACTTTTGTCCATACTTGCTGCTTGTTTAAAAATTCTAACACCAAGGAGTCTCCAACTACAAAAGAATTTCCGCTTGCAACCTGAAATCCAAAGTATAAATCTGAGCCCACTGGCTTCATCAGGATGGATTTTGAAGTCAATTGATCTGCCAACTTGTTGCTGTTATTGAATAGATTTCCATCAGCATTTAGGTTATTAAATACAGCTGTTCTGTCTGAAATTTCTACTAAGTTATCTATCCAAAATTTCGAATTGGGGCTTCCATCCATTTCAAAATAGTCAATCAATGGCAATGGCAAACTTTCTGATTTATAAAACTGTCTATGGTCAACTGATGCTGAATTAGACTGCTTCATTTTGGCATTTAAAATCAATGGCATCTCAACTTCTTGGGCAACAAGAAACTGAGCCAAAAATTGCATGAAACAACACAGTATTAATTGATAAGGATTAACTTTCATTTACTTATTGGTACTTAAAAAAACATCAATGGCTTGACCACTTTTAATGGTTGCTCCAGGCTGAAAAACAGGATTTTGACGAACCACTACAGCACTTGCAGTATCCTGGTTTTCATCTTCAAAAACAACAGCTCCAATTTGCAGCATCGAAGATTTTAAAACAGCAGTAACATCTTTGTACCCCAAACCCGTTAAGTCCGGCATGGCAACCAATACCCCCCCACTTCCGTCTCCAACCACCAAGTTAATAACGGAACCTTTAGGCAATTTGGTATTGGGCTGAATACTTTGACCATTGAACAACTGATCTAAAACTGCGTTTTGAGCTATATCTGGCTGATATACAATTTCACCCAATTTTAATCCTGAACCTGCAATCACTGTTTCCGCAAAACGCAATGAACTGTTAATTAAATTAGGCATTATTACCATGGCTGAAGTAGATGAA
>CANHRW010000028.1 GCA_947462865.1 Bacteroidota bacterium
CAACCCCTGGTTTAAGATAATTGATGGTGACAATGCAGCATCGGTGTTTTTAAATGAAACAAGAGTAAAAGCTTCTGGATTGTCCGTGTGAGTATAACTCATGGTAATTTTATTGATTTTATTTTGACTGATAGCAGAAGTTCCTACTAGTTTTAACTTTGGATGAATTTTTAAATGATAATCTAATTCTATTCCAGCCCGAAAACTTTCCCCCACATTAGAATTGATAGTAGAACCATATACATTTAACATGCCTGTTGCTGCAATTTGGTTTTGAAAGTACATGTAGAATCCATTCAAAGATGCCTGAATCCAAGCATGGTTAATGGTCATGCCCACTTCGGCATTTATAACTTGTTCTGGCAGAATAGCCGACTGCTTAATATTCCTATTTGCAAGGTCATCGTTGAAATAATCAAAGCGGGTTGGTTCCCTTTGACTCAAACCAAAATTACTATACAATTTAGCGTACTGATTTAACTGATAATTCAACCCAAATCTAGGATTGATAAAAAACCATTGCATGGGTTCTACACTCCAAGCATGATCATCGGGGCGGTATTCCATTAGTTTAGCAACATAACTAAAACCTGTTTTTCTAAAACTTAAATCTATGAAGCCCGTAAGTTTGGAGCTAAAAGCATAGGACATTTTAGAAAAGGCGCTCAATTCGTATTTAGTTCCAGTATTAAAATACACCTGATGGTCCTTGCCGTTTATACCTGGTGGTAAATTATCACCACCCTGAACCACCATAAAATGATCCGCAGTGAATTTATTTAAGTGTACGCCCACAATGGCATTCAAACGGTTATTGGTATACGTTACGTTAGCAAACGCACCTGTAAAAACCTGATTCAAACGGTAAGATGCCATTACGTCACTAGTTGTAACTGTATCGGTTCCGTTAATCCAATTAGGCAGATTAAAATAGTTAAGTGGGGTATAAATGCTTGCAGGAAAAAAATATTGAAAATCTGTTGCTTTGCCTAAAACCAAATAAGTAGAGGCATTGTAACTGAATTTGTGGTTCAATTGCTTGCTCAATTGTAATTGAAAAAAGTGTTGATTAAAAGCATCAGACTCATTTCTAGTAAATGGGTTGATGGTTCTGTTGCTTGACAAATCGCTTGCGTTTATCCCCATGAATGATAATTTTGACTTTGCAGCCCCACCAAACATATTGAATGCGATCACTCCTTTAGGTATAAAATACGCAAAAGAAAATTGATAATTGTTTACTTGCATTCCTGAAGAAGCCCTGTATCCATCTGTGGCCACATGGCCCAACCTGGCATAAACACCAAAATTTTTATGAATCCCTGATTGGTATGCAATTCCAAATCTTCTCGAACCAAACGACCCCCCTCCTATCGTTAAGTCTGTTTGCTGACGCTGTTGAACAGATTTTGTTAACATTTGAATACTTCCAGCATATGAAGAGCCTCCGTTTCCAGAAATTCCAACACCTCTTTGAACTTGTATTTGCTCTAAGCCACTTGTTAAATCAGCAATATTATTAAAATAAACACTTTGAGATTCGGGATCGTTCAAAGGAATACCATTTACACTGTGGTTAACCCTACTTTGATCCATACCTCTTATACGCAAATAACTGTACCCAAATCCGGTTCCATTATCGCTGTATGAATTAACAGAAGGGGTTGCATTGAGTAAACTTGGAACATCAGCACCAAAATAACGTTCAGCCAAATCGGTCCTTTTAAGTGTTGTCTGACTCACCACCATTGTTTTGGACGTTTGAATGCCCGAAATGATGAGTTCCTGTAAATTTCCTTTGGTTTTAGATGTGCTGTCTGATTGCGCACTAACAATTGTACACGAAATAAAATACACCGCGCATGACAAGTAAGATTTTAAATTCATAGCTTTTAAAAGTTTGGTTTAAGTTATTGTCTGTAGGTGGCGTGGAATGCCAAACACTTTAAACCGAGGACAACTAGGTCCTTCTTTTCCCTACGCAGGCATGATCCTGATCAGGTTAAAGGGTATAATCTCAGCTTGGATTTAAACCAAACACCCCTAAAGACACATCAAAAATAAGTACATTTTGAAAACACACAATTGTTTTTCATTAATTTTTGTTTTTTAGGCATCTTTGGGTGTTGTTTAAAACGTTTAAGGCGCAGGTGGCGGAATTGGTATACGCGCTGGTCTCAGAAGCCAGTGGGGCAACCCTTGGGAGTTCGAGTCTCCTCCTGCGCACTTTAAAAATTTTGATGGAATAATTACTTGGTGTTTGAAACCCTATCTATTTTAAAAATTTTCAGCATCTTTGATCCGCTAAAATCAAACACATGCGCATTTTTTGGGGAATTGTTTTTTTATTCGTTGTTATTGAATCTACTGCACAACAAAAACAAGGTATTGTTATTGGTCAAACAATTGATGTTAACAACAACAAAATTGAAGGGGCAAATATTTTGTTCAAACAAAAAAGCCAAAAAAGCCAAAGTTTTACTAGCAACCAAGATGGTGTTTTCATCATACAAAACTTCATTCTCGATTCATTCGAAATCATTTGTACAATGATCGGTTATGAAACCATCAAGAAAACAGGAGTAATTAACGAAAACAATAAAAAAATAAAGCTTATTCTCAACACAAACAACAAACAGCTGAACGAATTAAAAATTACTGGAAGCCAAATTAGAACAGAACAAAAGGGGGATACAACAGTTATTAATGCCGCAGCTTTTAAAGTAAATCCTGACGCGAGTACCGAAGATCTGGTTAAAAAAATGCCAGGCATTACCAACGAAAGTGGCACACTTAAAGCACAAGGAGAAGAAGTAAAAAAGGTACTCGTAGATGGCAAGGAGTTTTTTGGTGATGATGCTCAAATGGCCATTAAAAACTTACCAGCAGAGGTGGTAGATAAAGTACAGGTTTACAATAGGCTCAGTGATCAATCATTGTTCTCTGGTTTCAATGATGGCAATACAGACAAAACCATGAACTTAGTAACAAGAGGTGGTGGTGTCAATGGGGTATTTGGTAAATTTTATGCTGGTTATGGAACCGACGAAAGGTATCAAATGGGCGGAAACCTAAACCTATTTGATGGTAATAGGCGTATTACAATTTTAGGCTTAAGTAACAATATTAACGTTCAAAACTTTACAGCACAAGATATAACTGGATCTGGCGCATCAAGAGGACAGGGGCCGCCACAGGGAATGGGAAGACCTGGTGGCATGGGAAGACCCGGAGGGATGGGCGGAGGAAATGCTGTTTTAAATAACTTTTTAGTGGGTCAACAGGGTGGTGTAAATACAACCAATAGTGTGGGTTTAAATTACTCCAATAAGTTTGGTGATAAACTTGACCTAAGTGCTAGTTATTTTTTTAATGAATCGGTAAATGATACAAAAAGGGAAACCAACAGAATTTACCTCATCGACCCATTAAACAAGCAAACATATTCCGAAAATAGCAACAGTAACAGCAACAACCTTAACCACAGGTTTTCGGGAAGAATTGAATATACATTAGACACCTCAAATAGTTTCATTATCAGTCCTAGAATTAGCTTTCAAAACCTCGAAACCAATTCTAGTTTAGAGGGATTTAACACCACATCCGAAAAAACTACAGGTAAAACATCTAGTTTTTCTGCAATCGGTTCACGCGCAATCAACCTCAATAACAATTTCTTGTACAGACGTAAATTTGTTAAAACGGGTAGAACATTCTCTTTTAATTTAACCAGTGATTACAGCAACAGAGACAACAAGCAAGAACAAGTTGCAAATACTATCGTAACAGATACTTCAAAAATTAATCAAAAGGCTATACAAAACGCCGTCAATAACAACCAAACAGTTAATATTACATACACCGAACCACTTGGAAAAAAATCACAGTTAATGTTGAGTTATTCTCCATCCATCAGTTACAACAAGTCTAACCGCGAAACAAACGGCTTTGATACATCAACCAAAGATTTCACCAATTTTATTACTTCACTTAGCAACAATTTTGAGAGTAATATTTATACAAACAGGGCCGCTATTAACTATAACTATAAGTGGAATAAACTAATGTTTGCGTTAGGTGCAACCCAACAGGTTGTTTCAATGGAAAATACAAATATTAGCACCTCTGATAAAAACTTAAACAAAAGGTTCGAGAATGTCTTACCAAATGCCATGTTTCAATTTGACTTTACAAATGAACATGCTATTCGAATGTACTATAGAACAGGTACAAATACTCCTACTATTAACCAACTGCAGCAAGTTACAGACAACAGCAATCCCCTTATTTTAAATAAAGGAAATCAAAACTTGAAACAAGATTTTTCGCATGTGCTCATCGTACGCTATGGCATTAACAATTCTAAAAGTGGTAAGAGTTTATATTTATTTACCATGTTAAACTTTACCAATGATTACATTGCAAGTTCTAACACAACCTTTAAAAATGACACCATATTAAGTGGCTTAAAATTGAGTGCTGGAACCCAATTGGCTTCTTTTCAAAATGCAGATGGAAACTATAGTGTTAGGAGTATGCTGAACTATTCAAGTCCAGTAAAATTTATAAAGAGTAACCTCAATCTTACAAGTGGTCTAACCTATACAAATGTTCCGGGGTATATCAATGGAATGTTGAATGAAGCTAAAACCACAAGCGCCAATATGGGCTTAGTATTAGGGAGTAATATTAGCCCTAAAATTGATTTTAATTTAAGTTATAGTGGAAACATCAATTGGGTTCGAAACACCATTCAGGCACAATTAAACTCAGATTACATTACTCAAAACGCAACGGGTAAAATTAATCTTATGCCCAACTCCTCATGGGTGTTGAGTTTAGACTTTTCTTATTCTAAATATGACGGACTAGAACAAAGCTTTAGTCAAGATTTTATGTTGTTAAATGCAGGAATTGGTTACAAATTTCTACCAAAAAAACTAGCAGAAATTCGCTTATCTGTATTTGATTTATTGAATCAGAATAACAACATTAATAGAAGTGTAACTGAAACCTTTATTGAAGACAATAGAACCCAAATTATGCGTCAATATTTCTTGCTTACTTTTACATACTCATTGAGGCGTTTCAATTATAACAAGAAATAATAGGATTGAATCAATACGTTATGGTACAGCTTACTATTTTATGGTCACTAAAATTTAATGCGTGGGTTTGGTAACGACTGCTTTTAAAACAAGGGTCATGTAAAATATAATCTATTCTAAAAGAGGGCATATTTCCGGTGTAAGTTGTGCTTGTTCCCTCTCCAGATTCTACAAATGCGTCTAATAAATTGCCTTTAATTGTTTGGTAGGCATAGCTTGTAGGTGAATCATTAAAATCGCCGCATAAAATAATGGGATAGGGAGAATTGTTCAGTTTTTCTCGGATGGTTTCAACCTGTGTACAACGAAGTATAAATGCATTTTTTAACTTAGATAAGATTCGTTTAATATTCAACCACCCGTAGGCTTTTCCCTCTGCTTTTGAAATGTGTTCTACTGTTTTATAGTCTTGTTTTTCAAATACAATTGATTTCAAATGCGTATTGACAACCCTAATTGTTTTATCACCCACCACTATATCGGCAAAAACAGTAATGTTTGCACTTTGATTGAGTTGTTCTAGGTAACCGCTGTTTACGATAGGGTATTTAGAAACAATACACACTCCATAACCAGTTGGGTAGCTTTGGCTCAAGCCATCGGCATTTACTGTTTTGTAGTATTTGTATTCTTTAAAAAACTGTCTAAACATTGGCTTCTCAAAACTCCCACCCAAATTGGCAAATTCTTGAAGACACAATATGTCTGGTTGAATTTCTCTGAGCTTATTGATAAAAAAACTGGTGTCTTGGTCTTTTCTGTCAAAGGCGCCCATGTAGTGCGTGTTAAAACTCAATACATTAATAGAATTTGCCCCTTTAGCGTCTGGTGGGTTGCTTCCAATTCTATAAAACTTTGAAACGTGAATGAAACTTAAAGCTATCAAAACAAACGAAAGCCAAAAGCGCTTGTCTAAAACCAATGACCAAAATAATAAAAACACTATGTTTGAAAATAGTAGAATTGGAAAAGCCAGTCCCATAAATGCAATTGGCCAAAAAGTTTTTGGGCTTATGTAAGGAGCTATTATTGCCATTCCCAGGGCTATGGCAGCGAATAGGTTTAGTGAAAATACAATCCAAAAAAACAAGCCTTGTTTCATGTTATAGTTTATTGCTCAATTTTTGTAAAATAGCCTTCTCTGTTTCACTCAATGAGTGAATTCCTTTTGAATTTATTTTATCTAAAATAGTATCAATTTCTTTTTGGTAATCAACTTGTGAGTTTTCAAACTTCATAAATTTTGATTTGTAATGAATTTTAAGTTTTGATTTTGGTGTTGTCAGCTTATTTATTTTACCTGAAAACAAATCCAAAAGGTTCATTTGATATAGAAATTTAACATAAATAAAACCCAAGAGCGCACCCCCAAGGTGAGCCAAGTGACCTCCTGTATTGCTATATGGAATGCTGATTAAATCAAACAATACAACAAATAGTACAATATACTTAAGCCTTACCCAACCCACCAATAACATTTCAATTTCATAATTGGGTAATAATGTAGCTGTTGCTACAGCAATTGATAAAACTCCCGCACTTGATCCTGCTGCTAACGAATTGGGTGCCGATGGAATCAGAAAGGGGAAAACGCTGTATGCCAAAACAAACAAAAAAGCACCCAAAATACCACCACCCAAGTATATAGGCCAGACTCTTTTGTTTCCCATGTAAGTATTAAAAAGTTGGCCTATCCAGTGCAGCCACAACATGTTAAACAAAAGGTGAATAAAGCCATCATGGACAAACATATATGTGATGATTGTCCAAGGTCTATATAAAAGTGTTTGAAAGGAAGCTGGTAATAAGAAATAAGTGTGTAGATTAGTTAAGCCTGAAACGCCCGATATCATTTCTAAAGCTTGCAAACATTTCCATACCAAAAACACGGCAACATTGAAAGCAATGACTTGCCAAATAGCGTTGTTCTTATGTGTTGAAAAATGACCTTGCATACTTTATTGTTAAAAAAAGTTAACCCGATCTGTTTTGTTCCAGTATTTAATAGCTATAAAACCAAATAACATGCCACCAAGGTGCGCAAAATGTGCTACTTGGTCTCCAGGATTATTACCCAGGCCCTCCCAAAGTTCCATCACACCTAAAAACACTACCATGTATTTTATTTTAATGGGAATAGGAATAAAAAACAAGAATACCTCTCTGTTTGGAAACAACATTCCATTTGCAAGCAACAAACCAAAAACTGCCCCACTTGCACCTACCATTGGTATGTTTAATTTTCTTTGAATCAAGACTCCAGCTATTTCTTTTGCATAATCTAGAAATTTTGTGTTGTTAATGTCTTGAGACCATTGATAAACAAAGCTAGATATTTGATCTGTAGCCAAGAGATCGGGGTCTGTTTTCATGAGGTTTAAAAACTGGTCGTAACCCGGATTTGCACTGAAGGTTTCAATGGCGCTTTGTATGGTCTGTACTTCAAAATAATTAATGGTTAAGTAAGTTACAGCCGCGCCGAGAGTAGTAATCATATAAAATGTTAAAAAGCGCTTCGGACCCCAAAAATGTTCCAATATGGTTCCAAACATCCACAATGAAAACATATTGTAAACCAAATGGTTAATTGAGGCGTGCATAAAAGCATAACTCACTAACTGAAACGGTTTAAAGTAACTAGATTCAGGATAGTACAAACCCAAAACCTGATTCAAATTAGCCCAGTTTCTATCCTGAAATACAAAGGCTGCGAAAAAAAACAAACCATTGATAATAAGTAGATTTTTAACAATGGTTGGTAGTGAAGAAAATGGAGATGCACTTTGCATAGGGTTTAATTTTTATGTTCAAATAATTTAGCAATTTCCTCAAGACTCATCATTTTTACGCATGTTTTACCAAGAGGGGATTTAAGTGGCTCTGAGCAAGCAAACAAATCGTCAATTAGAGAATTCATCTCTTCTGGGCCGAGAGAAGTTCCTGCTTTAATAGAAGCCTTTGCAGCCAAAGTTCGTGCAATCAGTTCGTTTTTTTGTACCACCGATTGTTTGCCTGTTTTATATGCTTCAATTACTTCTTCAATGAGTTTTTGCTCATTGGAGAGATGTAATTCCGCAGGCAATCCATTTACAACAAAAGTTTGTTTTCCAAAGTGGTTGATGTAAAAACCAAGCTTGTTAATTTCTTCAATAATTTCCAAAAGTACAGCTTCGTCTGCTACTGAAAGTTGAATAGATTTAGGGAATAACAATTGTTGGCTTGATACGGGTTTGTCAGCTAATGCAGATTGGTATCTTTCAAACAAAACCCGCTCATGTGCAGCTTGTTGATCAACAACCATTAAACCCCTTTTAATTTGTGTAACAATGTACTGATTGTGAATTTGAAAAAAATGTTTTACCGAAGAAACCACCTTGTTTGTTTCAAATACATTGTTGTCAAGATATTGCTCTGATGGTGATGGAAATACCA
Source organism: Bacteroidota bacterium (assembly GCA_947462865.1). Classification (GTDB taxonomy): domain Bacteria; phylum Bacteroidota; class Bacteroidia; order UKL13-3; family UKL13-3; genus CAISCU01. Next base: position 8,541 of record CANHRW010000028.1, read on the forward strand.
ACTCCCATCCTTGATTGACTACTTTACGCTTTTGTTGGTAATCAAACTTGAAACCATCAAGTGAGGACTTAAAACCAGAACCTACTGTCTCATTATTCATAGGCCTGTAAAGTGTTCCATCTTCTACTGTTTTACTAATTTCATGATGAACAAACCGGTTGTCATCAAAAGCATTTAAAATTTGCTCCCCGCCAAAAGCGCTTACTATTGCTTTTCGAACCACAGCCCTAATAATCTGGTAGCAATTTTTTTCATCTTCAAATTTTACCTCCGTTTTGGTCGGATGAACATTGACATCAACCATAGAGGGGTCTATTTCAATTTTTAATACGTAAGCTGGGAATGTTTCATTTGCAATCAAACCTTCATAAGCGGACATTACTGCATGGTGAAAATAGGCATCTTTAAAAAACCTATTGTTTACAAAAAAATATTGGTCTCCCCTTGTTTTCTTTGATTTCTCTGGAGCAGAACAATATCCTGTAATTCTTAGAATACTCGTTTGTTCGTTGATCTCCATCCAATCTTTAGGTTGTAATCCATGCACAACCTCGGCAATGCGCTCTTTTAAAGAACCAATTGAATAATGAGCTGTACGTTTTTCATCTAGGTACAACTCAAATTGCACCTGTGGATTTGCCAATGCGCTGCGGTTAAATTCATCTAAAATGTGCCGGAATTCTAAGGTGTTTGATTTTAAAAAATTTCGCCTTGCCGGAATATTATAAAATATGTTTTTTACCGCTACGGAAGTACCTGTTTCACAAGCCACCGATTCTTTAGAAACCAGCTTTGACCCCTCCATTATAACAGCCGTACCCAACTCTGACCCCTGAGTTTTTGTTTTTAAATCTACCCTGGCAACAGAAGCTATACTTGCCAAAGCTTCTCCTCTAAAACCAAGTGTTTTTATTTGAAAAATATCTTCTGTTTTAGAAATTTTAGAGGTTGCGTGTCTTTCCCAACACATCAATGCGTCTTCCTCCGACATGCCTAACCCATTGTCTATTACCTGAACCAGCGCTTTCCCTGCATCTTTAACAAAAAGCTGAATCATTGTTGATTCAGCATCAATTGCATTGTCTAACAATTCTTTTACCAATGAGGATGGTCTTTGAACAACTTCCCCGGCTGCAATTTGACTTGCAATATGGCTTGGTAATTTTTTAATGGTGATTGACATTCTTCAACAAAAAACCTATAAATATTTATAAAATGTAAGCCTGTGGAGAACTTTCAACCAAATAGGCGTGAATAATTAATTTGGTTGGGTATCCGAAATAAGCAAATGTTTCAGGTTATTTGCTAATTCATGACAGACTCAAGACACTTATTGAAAGGATCCATTTGCGCTTTGCTATTTGTAGTATTTGGATACAGCTCTTCTTTGGGCCAAGGTATTGATTGGAAAGCACCCAACCATTGGGTCGACTCTATACTTTCAAGCATGACCGAAGATGAAAAAATAACTCAGTTAATGACAGTAGCGGTATGGACACAAAGAGATGCCTCACATGAAAAAGAAATTGAAAAATTAATCAACGACTATAAAGTTGGTGGGCTAATGTTTATGAAGGGTGGTCCCGTTAAACAGGCCAACCTTTGTAACCGTTTTCAATCAAAATCAAAAATACCACTTCTCATTAGCATTGATGGTGAGTGGGGCCTAAATATGCGCTTAGATAGTACCCCTGTTTTTCCAAGACAAATGGTTTTAGGGGCAGCCAACAACCTAGACCTTACCAAACAAATGGGTCAAGAAATTGCAAAACATTGCAAGAGAATTGGTATTCATCTGAACTTTGCACCCGATATAGACATCAATAACAATGCACTCAATCCGGTCATCAACGACCGTAGCTTTGGAGAAAATAAATATACAGTAGCAAAACACGGGCTTGCATATGCAAAAGGCTTGCAAGAACTCAGAATTATGCCTACAGCCAAACACTTTCCTGGACATGGAGATACTGAAAGCGACTCCCATCATTCATTGCCTGTAATCAATGCAAACCTAGACAGACTCGATTCTTTAGAGTTATATCCATTTAAAGTACTCATCAACAATGGTGTTTTAGGGGTAATGGTTGGGCACTTATTTGTACCAGCCATTGATACTACTAACAATACCGCGTCTAGTATTTCTCCAAAAGCAGTCACTGAATTATTGAAAAACAAGCTCGGATTTGAAGGACTAGTGGTTTCTGATGGTCTCAACATGAAAGGGGTTGCAAACTATGCAGCACCTGGTGAGGTGTGTGCTAAGGCTTTGGCCGTTGGTGTTGACTTGTTGTTATTTGTTGAAGATGTGCCACAGTCTTTGTTTTGGATCAAAGAATACATCAATCGAGGATTAATCTCCAAAGAAAGGTTGGATGAAGCTTGTCGTAAAATATTGGTTACAAAATATTGGTGTGGTCTCAGTAATTATGAACCTATCAATACCAACCAACTGATAGAAGATTTAAATTGTTGTTCAACCGATTTACTCATTAAAAAAATTGTTAAAAATGCCGTTGTGGTCGCAAAAAATGTTGATGGGATTATACCACTTGTTCATCCAGAGCTTGATAAAATTGCTGTGGTTTCTGTTGGTACCGCGAGTACATCTGTATTTCAGCAAACTTTAAACAACTATTTGCATGCAGATTATTTTAGCATAGACAAAAACGACTCTGTTGCTTCATTTATTGAACTCAAATCAAAACTTTTAAAATACAGTTTGGTGGTACTGAGCCTACAAAACACGAGTAGGTTTATCAGTAAAAAATTGGGGCTAACGCAACAACAAATTGATTTTGTAAATCAACTCGTTTACGAAAAAAAATGCGTGTTAGTTGTTCACGGAAACCCCTATATCCTTAAGCATTTTCAAGGGGCAAGAAATGTGATTTTAGCCTTTGAAGATTTGCCCGTTTACAATTCAGTATCTGCTCAAATTTTAGTCGGAGCTATAGGAGCTTCTGGCAAGATGCCTGTTTCGGTTTTACCTGCTTTTGGGTTGAATATTGGCACTAAAACACAACCAACAGAAAGAAACGAATTGGTTATGCCAGAAGAGGTTGATATTGACCACACCCCTCTACAACAAATAGACTCAATAATTAAGCAAGCTATAACTTCGGGAGCCACACCTGGTTGTCAAGTTTGGGCGAGCAAAAATGGAAAGGTTTTTTACCAAAAATCATTTGGTAGGCATGTATATGATACCCTTTCTCCTGAAGTACAAAACAACCATGTTTATGACATCGCATCTTTGACTAAAATCATGTCAACCACATTGGCCATTATGAAGCTTTATGAGGTTGGAAAAATTAGCTTGAACGATAAATTGAGTATGTATCTCCCATTTTTAAGGGGTTCTAACAAAGAAAATATCAATATCAGAGATGTGTTAACCCATGAAGCTGGTTTAATTTCATTTATACCATTTTATAAACAAACTATTATTAACGGTGAGCTTGATTCCAGCGTCTTTAAGAATGGCAAACAAGATGGTTTTGAAAAACAAGTTTGTGATAACCTATTCATTAGAAATGATTATGAACAAATCCTATTTGAAAATATTGCAAAATCAGAACTCAAAACGCCCGGAAACTATGTTTACAGTGATTTGGGGTTTATTCTGCTTCGAAAGTTAGTAGAAGAGGTAACTAATGAAGACTTCGAAAGTTATTTACATAAAAATTTTTACAAGCCATTGAACTTGGGCAACATGGTTTTTAATCCACTCAACAAGGGACTTAATCCTGGTTGGATTATTCCTACAGAAAACGACCAATATTTTAGAGCTCAGCTTATTAATGGATATGTACACGACCCAGCAGCAGCTATGTTGGGGGGCGTTAGTGGGCATGCGGGGCTTTTTGCCAATGCGAATGATGTTGGAGTAGTGATGCAACTTTTATTAAATGGGGGTACCTATGCCGGGCAACGTTTATTAAAACCATCCACCATTGAATTATTCACCAAAAAGAATGCTAAGAAATCTAGAAGGGGTCTTGGATTTGATAAACCGGAAACCATTCATGGAAAGGGCTCCCCAGCGGGAAATGGAGCATCTACTATGTGTTTTGGACATACTGGTTTTACAGGAACTTGTACTTGGGCAGACCCCAAAAATGGTTTAGTTTATGTGTTTCTTTCAAACAGGGTGTACCCTTCTGCCGAAAATAAAAAGTTATCTGAACAAAATATTCGTACAGCCATTCATGACATTTTAATAGAAGCTTGCAAGAAGAAGTTTTAGCTTATTGAATAGGCTTATTTTGCCCGTTCTTGAATAAATTATTGGAATCGCTTTGCAAATGAGGGAATTATGCTTAAATTTGATTTTTCTAATAATTTTTATGAACATCTACATCGGAAACTTAAATTGGTCAGCTAGTTCAGAAGACCTCAAAAACTTGTTTTCAGCCTACGGCGAAGTATCATCAGTAAACATTGTAAACGATAAATTTACAGGCAGAAGCAAAGGCTTTGGCTTTGTTGAAATGCCGGATGCTGCAAGTGCTCAACGTGCAATTGACTCTTTAAACGGTCAATCGTTTATGCAAAGAAACATCACTGTCAATGAGGCTCGTCCAAGAGAAGACAAACCTCAAAGAGAAAGACGTCAGTACAACGACTAAAAAAAACCCGCCTAGGCGGGTTTTTTTATGCTACTTAATCTTTCTTTCTCAACCTTTTCTTTTGTGCTGCAGACATGCTGTTTATTCTTCTGTAATAGCCTGTTTTATTAGCCTGAACATATATTTTTAAAACAACCCCTTTATTTACCCTACCCCTTTTGGTTTGGTTTTTATTCCAACCCTTGATATCCTGAACAGAAACATCAAACCAATCAGCAATGTCTGTCAGCACATCACCCCTTTTAATGGTATACTTTACGGGTTTCAAAGATTGGTTAGCCTGTTTGCCTTCTCTAGGTTCCTTTTTTGATTGTACTTTAGTTTTTTCAGGCTGTTTTTCATCTGTGGTATCTTTTTCAATAGCAATTGGTTGTATTTCTAAAGCATGGTACTGCCTATATACGGTATCTCTTAACAAACCAAATTTAGAAACCTTATCAGAGGGTATTCGTAAAAAATAGGGTTCTTGTGAAAAAGGAATGATGTCTTTTTTAAATACCGGGTTTAAGTCTCTCAACACTTCTACAGGAACCGCTGTTGCTGTTGAAATCTGTTGAAAAGAAAGCCATTTCGAAACCCAAACAGTATCGCTAGTAGGCAATTGAAGTGGCTCTACGTAACGTATACCGTGCTCTTTGTAATAGTTCAAAATATAAACCGTGGCTATCACTTTGGGGTAAAGGTCTCTACAACTTGCTGGCATTACCTTGTAAATATCCCAAAAATAAAAACTGTTTCCTGCGGCATGAATTCCTTTGTTTAGTTGAACTGGTGAACAGCCGTATGCGGCTATAGCCAAAGGCCAACTTTTGTAAATTGCAAAGAGGTCTTTCAAGTGTTGTGCAGCAGCTAAACTAGACTTTACTGGGTCTCTGCGTTCGTCTATGTAGGTGTTTTGTTTGAGTTTGTACATTTTTGCAACTGCATAAGACATCATCCAAACCCCACTATTTCCATTGGGGTTTAAGGTGGCGGGGTCTAATCCGGAAGCGGCGGCAGCTATGTATTTTAAATCAATAGGCAGATTCTTTTGTTTGAGAGATTTCTCTATAGGTGGAAAATAGAATTTGCTCCTACTAATCAAGGATTTTATAAGCTCTGGGTTTGCTAAATATTGATCAATATAAGCCCTTACTGAGGGATGATAATTCACTTCTATCGAGGTTTTAAGTGAAGCCAATCTTGACTGATAGAGCTCATCTATATTGTTTGCGCTTGCCTGTATGCCAAGCAACCCAATTAAAAAGAAAACACTCAAAAAAAAGTGGTTACGAATATTCAAATGCATGTTGCAAACTACTGTTTAAACACGGAATCAACCGATAAAGTAATTAAGATGTCAACATATCTTTATAGGAATTGACTAAAATTAAGCGGTAATATGCTCAGAAAAAGCTAACAATTGTGCGTCGTTACACCTGCTTGCCATCAATTGCATTCCAATAGACATTCCGGTTTCATCTTCTCCAAAAGGAATAGAAATGGCAGGATTACCGGTAATATTTGCATGAACAGTGAAAATATCTGCTAAATACATGGCCAACGGATTTGACGCTTTTTCTCCTATGCCAAAGGCAACTGTTGGGGATGTAGGAGATACTATAAAATCAACCTCCTGCAACAATGAATCGGTATAGTTTTTTACCAGTCTTCTTACTTTCTGAGCTTTACTATAATAAGCATCGTAATAACCCGATGACAAAACAAAAGTACCAGTCATGATTCTTCTTTTTACTTCCGCACCAAAACCTTCTGTTCTAGAGTGTTTA
>CANHRW010000029.1 GCA_947462865.1 Bacteroidota bacterium
ACCAACTTCCTAGACAAAACAAATAGATAATCACTCAAACGGTTCAAATACACCACAATGATACCTGGCACCTCTGATTCAGTTTGTATATGAACAACTAACCTTTCAGACCTTCTGCATACGCATCTGGCGACATGACAATAAGAAGCAGATAATAAGCCTCCAGGCAATATAAAATTACTCAATTCTGGTAAATGCTCATTCATTGAGTCAATCCCTTTTTCTAAAAATAGCACATCTGATTCATGTAAATCCGGAATTTTCATTTTAGATTTTTCGGGATCACTTGCTAAAACCGACCCTATGGTGAAAAGACGGTCTTGAATTTCTTGTAAATCTTGCATTACTTTCACATCCGGTACACTGTCTTTAACCAATCCGATATATGAATTTAACTCATCAATTGTTCCATAACTTTCAATTCTTAAATGAAATTTAGGCACCCTTACTCCTCCTATTAAAGAAGTTTCTCCTGCATCTCCGGTTTTGGTATATATTTTAAATGTCATACTAGTAATATCAATTGAAACTGAATTTTGTTTGATGAAATGTCGCTTTGATTAAAAATAATGCCAAATAAAAATATGATCCCTCTAAAATAGAGCGAATGCTGATAAATATGATTACAGGTTAATTTCTTTGAAATGGTCTATTAGACAAACCATCTTAGGCATTTACTTGTTCAAAATTGAACATTTTTAAAAGCTTCATTACAACTTCTTCTACTTCCTCAATGGTATTTTGTCTGCCAAACGAAAAACGGACTGAAGGCCTGTCTGATGGCACTTTTAAAGCAGCCAAAACATGAGAGCCTACATTAGATCCTGAAGAACAAGCACTGCCACCAGAAGCAGAGACGCCCTCAATATCTAATTTAAACAATATCATCTCTGCAATTGGAGTTGGAGGAAAATTCACGCTCAATACTGTAAACAAAGAGCTGCCTTCTGCATCACCGTTAAATTGAACCCCAGGAATATGGGTTCTTAGTTTTTGAATCATGTGATTTTTAACAGACAAAATTTGTTTGCTTTCTTCAGGCAGGTGGTCTATGGCTAGTTCCAATGCTTTTGCAAGACCTACTATTCCATAAACGTTTTCTGTACCTCCTCTCATATTGCGCTCTTGAGCACCACCTGATATATAAGGATGAATTTTATTTTTCGCATTGATATAGATAAATCCTACACCTTTAGGACCATTAAACTTGTGTGCACCACAAGCCAAAAAATCGATATGGGTTTTGGACAAGTCAATATGAATATGCCCTATTGTTTGAACAGTATCGCAATGAAAAACAGCTTTGTAGCTTTGACACAACGCTCCAACTTTATCAATATCTAATAAATTTCCAATTTCATTGTTGGCATGCATTAATGAGACCAACGCATTTGGATACGTTTTAAGCAATGATTCAAGATCAGTTAAATCAATGTGACCATTGGGTAACAATTTTACCATGTGAGACTGCACCAACCCTTTATGTACGAGTTCTTCAATGGTATGAGTAACTGCATGGTGTTCTATTGGAGAGCTGATAATGTGCTTAACACCTAAATCATCAACAGATTTGCGAATTGCCATATTGTCGGCTTCAGTTCCACCAGATGTGAAAAAGATTTCACCAGGTGTACAACCCATCATTTTGGCAACTTTCTTTCTCGAATCTTCAATGTAAGTTCTTACTTTTCTTCCATGAGAATGGGTAGAAGAAGGATTGCCAAATTCTTCTCTCATAACATGTAACATCACTTCAATGACTCTTTCATCTAAAGGAGTTGTTGCTGCATTGTCAAAGTAAATAGCCATTTATTTCTTTTTTAAAGTGTTAAATCCAATTAATTTATAAACCAATTTTGCCATGGTATACTCTGTTAAAATATCGCCTTTTCTTGGAGCAATTTCAACTACATCAAATCCAATGACATTTCTAGTTTCAAAAACTGTTTTTAAGAAAGTCAAAGTTTCGTTCCAAAGCATGCCATTGGGTTCTGCTGTGCCTACTGCAGGCACAATACTTGGGTCAAAACCATCTGCATCAATACTAATGTATACGTTTTTACCCAATGTTTTTAAGGCTTCTTTTTCCCAATTTGCATTGTTTCTCACCTGATGCGCATAAAAGGTATGAATGTCTTTACTCTTTTGGATGTGTTCAGCTTCTTCTTTACATTGTGCTCTGATACCAATTTGAGTCAATGGCACTCCAATTTCGTGAACCCTTGCCATTACAGAGGCATGTGAGTATTTATTGCCATGGTAACTCGACCTCAAATCACTGTGTGCATCTATTTGTAATAAATGAAAATCAGGAGTAGACTTTTTAAGCGAACGAGCTACCCCCAATGTTATTGTATGTTCTGCGCCTAAAGTAATTGGAAACTTTTTATCCTTGATTAATTTATCAGTTGCTTTTTCAATCGCTTGAACTGCTTTTAAATCAACCAATCCCTTAAAACTAATAGGTTCCAACGTGCAAATACCTCCTTTTTTGTAAGTTTCTTGGTCTAATTCTTCATCGTAAAATTCCACAAACTGAGAAGCCTTAATTATGGCTGAAGGCCCTTTATTTGAACCCGACAAATAAGAAGAGGTATGCTCATATGGAGCCGATTGAATCACATATTTTGATTTTTCGTAATCATACAATTCCTTTTCTGGAATGGCTAAAAAGTTCTTTTTGGTGTTTAAGTATTTCATTACATTTAAAATAGTTGACTTGGTATTTCGAATTCATTATTGACATCTGTTAATACATAGGGCTTGGACTTGGTTACACAAATGGTATGTTCAAATTGAGCAGATAGCTTACCATCAATTGTTCTAGCTGTCCAACCATCATGTTTGTCTACCTTGCATCTTGCTTTACCAGCATTGATCATGGGTTCAATGGTAAATACCATTCCTGGGGCTAATATGGGACCTGAATTTTTATCTGATACATGGCATATTTCTGGTTCTTCATGAAATTTTAAACCAACTCCATGTCCACAAAATTCATACACAACAGCATACCCAAATTGAGTCGCATATTTGTTTATTTCGTATCCAATATTTCCGACAAAATTTCCAGAAAAACATTGTTCAATACCAATACTCAAGCATTGTTTGGTCACTTCTACAAGTTTTTGGGCGTGCGCTGTTACTTCTCCAACCATAAACATCGTTGAGGTATCGCCAAAGAATCCATTAAGGATTGTAGTTACATCTATGTTGACAATATCTCCATCTCTCAATTCATATTTACCAGGTATTCCATGACAAATAACATCATTGACCGAAATACAAGATTCTTTAGGGTAACCATGGTATCCCAATGTGGCTGGCTTTGCATGGTGATCACGCATAAAATCTGCACAAATCTTGTTTAAAAAATCGGTGGTAACACCGGGTTTAACAAAAGGTGCTACCACTTTTAATGTTTCGCCTGCCAATTGTGAGCTCAATCGAATACCTTCAATTTGCTCGGTTGTTTTGATGATTATTTTACTTTTGGTATCTCTAAATGCCACTTTTATTTTATTAAATTATTCAATTGTTTGAAGCGTTTTATCTATCTCAACCGCTAATAATTCCATTTGAGATTGAATCAATTGTATGAGTGATGGAATTTGATCCAGCTGCTTAGCTTCTTTTCCTAATTTTTCTAGTTGTTTGACTTGTTCTGTTAAATCTGAATGACAAATCATTTGAACAGGTGCTTTAATTTTGTGTGCAAGACTTCCAATTGCAGCGTAATTTTCTTCTAAAAGAAGTTGATTAAAACCTCTAACTTCTTTTGCAGTTGTTTGATTAAACATGAGCAACATGTCTTTAATAAATTGTTGATCGCCCCCTGAAATTTCTTTAAGATAGTTTAAGTTTACCATGATTTTAAAAGTGGGCACAAATTACAACTTATTAGGGTAAAATTAAATTAAATGCGTAAAGGATTGCAATTTGAATTATTGAATATTTAACTAATTTTGAGACATGTTAAAAAAAGGAATTTGCCATTTGTCAGTTGTTCCAGTTAGATCTAATCCTGGAAGTAGACATGAAATGGTAACCCAATTACTTTTTGGTGAAACATACAAGGTATTAGAAATTACTGATGACTGGCTCCAAATAGAAAATGATTCAGATCATTACATTGGATGGATTAGCAGCAATCAATTTTGTTTATTCAACGAAAAGTCAATACCCCCAAACTTAACCTTAACTCATTTTCCTTACACTGAAATTAAATTCAATGAAACCTGTGTATTGGCTTCTAGTGGAAGTCTGATTTCAGTTTCAGAAGGAAATTTTAATTTCAATGGATACAGTTGTGATTTAAACCCAAAACCATCACAATCTCATCAAAACATCATTGATTTTGCTAAACAATTTATCAATGCACCTTATTTGTGGGGAGGTAAAAGTTTCATGGGAATTGACTGTTCTGGTTTTACATCTATTGTTTTTGCAAGTATTGGCATACCTATTCCTAGAGATGCATCTGAACAAGCGCTCATTGGCAAAGACATTGCATTTGTGAATGAAATTCAACCTGCTGACTTAGTGTTTTTTGCTAACGAAGAAGGCCACATTACGCATGTTGGTATTGCAATTAATCAAGACTTAATCATTCACGCCTCTGGATCTGTAAGAATTGATCATTTAGACAGCTTTGGTATATTTAACAAGAGTATCGGTAAACATACTCATACCCTAAAATGTATTAAAAGATTGCTTTAAAACTTTTTAAGAAAACATTGGTTTAATAAAAATAAAGAAAAATAACATGGCATTACACATTGGCGACAAAGCCCCTTCATTCAAATTATTTGATACAGACAAAAAAGAAGTTTCACTTTCTGATTTTGCTGGTAAAACATTGGTACTTCATTTTTTTCCTGCTGCATTTACAGGTGTATGCACCACACAACTTTGTTCAGTTAGAGACAATATCAGTCTCTACCACAACGATAAGTGTGATGTACTGGCCATTTCAGTAGATAGTTTATTTACCCTTGCAAGTTTTAAACAGTCTCAAAATTTAAACTTTACACTGTTGTCGGATTTTAACAAAGAAGTTTCAACAGCTTACCACGCACTTTATGAAGAGTTTGCATTTGGGATGAAAGGTGTTTCAAGAAGAGCTGCTTTTGTAATTGATGGCAATGGTATGATACAATACGCTGAGGTGTTAGAAAGTGCTGGCGATTTGCCAAACTTTGAAGCAATTGATGCATGCATTGCTCAATTGTCATAAATAATATTCAGATTTATTTGGGGTTTTAAAGGATTAACAGTACTTTCGCATTCCCAAAATGGTTTCGTAGCTCAACTGAATAGAGCATCTGACTACGGATCAGAAGGTTACAGGTTTGAATCCTGTCGAGACCACAAAGGCTTTCTTAGGAAAGCCTTTTTTTATGATTATTGTTTAGGTTTTGGAATATTCAAGACCCCATTTCCAATTAATTCACCTTGTTTATTGAAGAGGTTGCTTACATTAATTGATTCACCTTGAAAATGATGCTTTGCTCCTTTTTTTAATAAATAGTTTCTGCAGGTAATTCCGGCTTTAAGTGTACCAGAATATATGACTGCATCTATATTGTCTTGTGGCTGTTGGTTCCATTTCCCACTAAAATAAACAGGTGTATAGAAGTATTTTTGACCCTCTACAACCTTGTTACTAGCCAATACTTTGTTTGATTTAACTTGGTAAGCAATGACAGAGGTATTTGGAGCCTCCCATCTGAATGACAAATTAGGAGCTATTTTAGAGGAATAGGGAACTGAATTGGTTAATTTAACTCGACAAACACGTACCCCTTCCTTTTTGATAATGGTTCCATTGCCATGACCAGGAGGTGTTTTGGCAGCAATTGCCAAGTAGTTACCAGGTTGCTTAAACCTAATTGCCTTAACTTGTTGAGCAGCATTTAACTGAGACGAATTATTGATGATCATTGCTACAATTTGACCACCATTTATAAAACTTGGATCAACATTTACGTAATACACACCCAATGCATATTCCCAGTTTTGAGTTTCGTCATTTGCATACAATACCACATCAAATTCATATTCTTTTTCAGTTACAAACGCATCATTTTCTATTCTACAACTGAAACCTTGGGCAAAAACTGTATTAAATAATCCAAAACATAACAGCATAAAAAACATTGAAATTTGAATTAATTTTAACCTTTTCATTGAATTGTATTTTAATTAGAGGGCATAAATTTACCCTATTTTAGCCCATTAAAACAAAGTAATTATTGATTTTTACATTCTTTTAATAGAATGCTGTTTAATTCAATTTTGAATACCCTATATTGCGTTAGTAAAATGGATACTTTAAGTTTAGAATACAATACAGAGAGAGGCAAATTATTGATCTCAGAATACGGCAGGTCAATTCAAAAAATGATTGAAGTAGCCGTTGCAGAACCAAACAAAGAAAAGCGCCAATCAATTGCCAATGAAATCATCAAATTAATGGGACAATTGAACCCCCATTTGAGAGATGTAGTTGATTACAAACACAAACTCTGGGACCATTTGTTCGTTATGTCTGAATTTAAATTAGATGTAGACTCCCCGTATCCAATGCCAACCAAAGAATCATTGTTACAAAAACCAGATGCGCTGAATTATCCTCAATCAAGAATTAAATACAGGTTTTACGGTAAAAATATTACCGAAATGATTAAAAAAGCTGCTGAACTTGAAGAAGGAAATCTCAGAAAATCATATATCAATGCCATTGGTTCATTTATGAAAATGAGTAGCAAGGCTTGGAACGAAGAAATGTTAAACGATGCAGAGGTTTTAGCACATTTAGAAGAATTGAGTGCCGGAAAAATTAATTTAGCAGAAGACACAGACATTCAGTTCAAACAAATGCAACAGCGCAAAATTGCTAAGCCTCAAGAAAATTTTGGGGGTTCGGGTAATTTTAGGAATAAACACAAAAATAAGAACCGGAATAACGGTGGTGGAAATAATTCTTACAATAAAAACTTTAAACGTCGGGGTTAAACCGACTTAAACTATTGGCTAGTTTTAAATCTTCTGGGGTTGTGATTTTAAAATTTAACTCCTCCCCTTCTATTAAATGCAAAGGATAACCTGCATGTTCCCAAACTGAAGCATCATCAGTAAAAACAGCCCCATTTTGTATTGCTTGGTAAGCTGCTTTTAACTTAGCTAAACTAAACGCTTGTGGGGTTTGTGTAAGTCTATATTGAGACCTGTCTTTAGCCTCATTAGATTGGTTGATCACCAAGCGAATACTATCTTTTAATTGAATTGAATTTACAGCACTCCCATTTACCTCAGCCTGCTCAAACGTACGATCTATCTGTTGGGTACTGATAAATGGCCGAACACCATCATGTATGGCTACAATAGCCTCATCTTCTGACAAGGCATTCAATGCATTTTTTACTGACTCAAAACGAGTATTACCACCTACTACAACTGTATGTGGTGCATCAAACCCAATGTATTCTGTAATTTTTTTCCAGTTAGACAATTGATTTTCAGGAAGCACCAATACCAATTGATTGGCTGTAGATGCTATAAATTTATTCAATGTTCTCACTAAAATAGGAACACCATTCACGTCAATAAATTGTTTGGGAATTTGAGCGCCCATTCTTTGACCCGAACCTCCAGCAACAACTATCCCTATTCTTTTCAACGGAATTAAATGATCATCATGGCATCGCCATAAGCCAAGAAACGGTATTTCTTTTTAACGGCTTCGTTGTATGCCTCTTGTAACAATTCAAAACCAGCAAATGCAGCAGTTGCCATTAACAAAGTTGATTCAGGTGGGTGAAAATTAGAAATCAACACATTGGCTATTTTAAAATCGTGTGGGGGAAATAAAAATTTATCTGTCCAACCGGATAAAGGATTGAGCCTGTCAGCAGAAGAAACTGATGACTCCAATGCCCTCATTACTGAGTTACCTACAGCAACTATTTTACGTTTTTCTTCTAATCCATTATTCACCAAACTAGCTGTTTCTGGATCTATTTGATAAAATTCTGAATCCATTTTGTGTTTGGTCAAATCCTCTACTTCTACAGCACGGAATGAACCTAAACCATTGTGAAGTGTGATTTCTGAAAAACGAACACCTTTGATTTCTAGTCGCATCATCAATTCTTTGCTAAAGTGCAAACCAGCAGTTGGAGGAATGACTGCACCTATGTTTTTTGCAAAAATGGTATTGAATCTTTCTTTGTCATTTTTTTCAACCGCACGGTTCATGTATTTAGGAAGTGGCATTTCTCCTAATTTGTCGATGAGTTTCCAAAGTTCTTCATCAGAACCATCAAATAAGAAACGAATGGTTCTACCTCTACTTGTAGTATTGTCAACTACTTCCGCAACCAAATCATCATTACCAAAATACAGTTTATTACCCACCCTAATTTTACGGGCTGGGTCTACCAAAACATCCCAAAGTTTTATTTCTTTGTTCAGTTCTCTCAATAAAAAGACTTCAATTTTAGCTCCTGTTTTTTCTTTACTGCCATATAATCTTGCAGGAAAAACCTTGGTATTGTTTAAAATCATCACATCTCTGTCATTGAAATAACCCAATATATCAGAGAACTTTTTGTGCTCTATTTTACCGGTTTCTCTATTAATGACCATTAATTTTGCGGCATCTCTGCTTTCGGCAGGATGTTTAGCAATAAGGCTTTCGTTAAAAGCAAACTTAAACTGTGATAATTTCATTCAAAAAATAATTAGGCAATATTTAGGCTAATTAACCTAAAAAATTGGAATGCAAATGTAGGGTTAAAATCAAAAAAATCAACCCTTATTTTTTTCTTGAAAGGCTTTTATCTTGTCCTTGATGGCTTCTAAATGAATCTGGGTCTCTAAATTTCCTTGCTTAAATGTCATTTTCTGAATGAGTTTCAACTGGTAGTTGATAGCTGCATGAGAGATTGCATCTATTTGATTGTGTTGCATCCTATCTATATAGAGGTCTATCAAGGCATTTTGCAAATTCTGCCTGAATGAAGACAAATGGCTATTTTCTCCACCAAAACAAGATTGAGTAAGGTCATTTAACATCATTGTAACACTGTATTCATTTCCATACAATCGGCTATCGGTTAAGCGCTTAACAACAACAGGATGAAGTAAATGGGCTAAAACCAACTCTTGCTGAGAGAGTACCCGCTGATGAATTTTAGGATCTTCAGTACTCGAGTAAAAATTAAAACCCCGTCTTTGGTTTTGTAAAAAAGGCAATGCTTTTAAATGGTGGTTATATGCATCGTTTGAAAATGCATATTTCTTTAATAAATCCATAGCCTGTTTCTGCACTTTCAATTCAAAGGGTGTATATGGAACCGATTGTTTACTTCTATCCACTTTTATGCCTCCAATGTATTTGACAATTACTTGAATTTGATTAAAGTATTCTGTTTGAGCAATGTCATACATTTGCTTGAGTTCCTGAAATCCAATTCCCTTATCTGCAAACCTAATAGGTAAACTATCCATTAATTGGTTCACCAATTTCAATCTGTTTTCTGCAAAAACCAGTGCATCTTTTCCCATATCATTGACATTGATTCTTGGATCTATTCCTTTCCCAACTGATCGCATATCGTCTGCATCATTTCCAAAAATTAGCGTTGAATCTGATGCATGAGAAAGTATTTGGGTGAATTGTTGTTCGTTTAAGCTATCATTCGATGCATCGGGTATGTATCCGTATTGAATTGCCCAATTGTCGTATGGACCTGGAATTGTGGTAAAGAAATCACCTTGTTTGGCTGGAACATTAGACACATTTACTGCAGGGTAATCCATAACTGATGCCGTTAATCCAATTTGATGGGTTAAATTGGTATCGTTTAATTGGCTGCAATACAACATTTGAGAGGCCTTCATGTTGTGATTTAAACCAAGGGTATGACCCATTTCATGTAAAGTTAGGTAATAAATTGATTGCTCTAAATAACGCTGCTTGAGTGTGCTTTCAGCTGGCAAAAACTGTAATGCCGCATCTGCAAATAAATTTGATGATTGTAAATAATTTTCAGCATGACATGCTCCTGCTCCTATTTCTTTGTCCGATTCTATACTTTCAAACAAGATAGATTGCTTGAGCTTGTTGGTGACAAAAATATATTCAAGCATAATATCTGCCCCTAAAATTTGACCGGTTCTTGGGTCTACAAAACTAGGGCCATAACCTCCAAATGCTGGTTGGGGAGAGTTTACCCACCTAATGACATTGTACCTAATATCACCTGCATCCCAAGTGGCAGAATCGGGTTGTTGTTTGATTTGAATGGCATTTTTGAAACCGGCTTTTTCAAATGCTAAATTCCAGCGCTCTCCTGCTTTTTTTATTATTGGCCTGAACTCGAGTGGAGTGGTTTTTTCCATCCACCATACAATTGGTTCTACTGGTTCAGATAACAATGAATCAGGATATTTTTTTTGTAAATGCCAACGATGAATCATGTCTTTGTATGGCACAGCCTGTTTACTTGTCATGTCATCAACTTCTTCAATAAAATAACCAATTCTTGGGTCATCTTTTCTTGGCTTGAAATCATTTTTAGGGGCTTCAATGATGGAGTGTTGTATTTGTATACTGGTAAATCGGTCATCTGCTAATTCCTTCCCTCCACCAACAGAAGGCATAGCATTTTCATATGCATATTCTACTGTAAAATCTGTGTTTTGAGGATAGTTTTTAATGGCAACATACTTGGTCTTTTCTTTACTCAATGAACCCAAATTAAACCTATTGGGATTAGTTGATTGTTTAACCTGACTCAGCGCTTCTTGTAAAAAAATAGGGGCTGCTTCAATTAACATTTCTCCCGAGGTTTTATTTTCAGCAACAATTTTAAGACTTGCCACTATTGCATTGTTAATGTTTGCAGGACCCGCTTTAGTTATCGGATTTTCAGGATCAAAATAATAACCTGTTTGTATGAACTTCAATTCTATTTTATCAAAATACCGTTCAAATTTCATCAGTTTATTGTCTCTATATCCACCTCTAATTTGACTTGTAGCAGCAATTCCATCGGTGGTATGAGAAAAATAAATAAAAGGTGTATTTAACTGATTGGTTGTTACAACCATATAAACATTTCCTGTTATGGTATCTTGATATACTACAAACAAACCAGGAATTTTTTGGTAATTTTTAACCTTTTCTTGAATAGGATTAACTGAAGTTAGCGTATGCTGCTTTTTGATTTTACAGGCAGAAAGAAACAGAACAGCAACAAATAGGGCTGAAAACATTTTATGAAACATGGGAATAAATTTAAATAGTGGTTTTGTTGATGACAACTGAGGGAGATACTTTGTATTGGTCTTTGAAACATTTACAAAAATAAGACAATGAATTAAAACCTACAGAAAACGCAACATCTGCAACACTTGTATAATTGTTCTTGAACAACAAATAAGCTTTTTCTAACCGGTTTTTTCTGATATACACCTTTGGCGTTTCATGAAAATACTTTTCAAAATAACGTTCAAACGTAGATAAACTCATGTCTAAACTGGTTGCAATTAACTTTACTGAAAGCTCAGAATTTGAAAGATTTTCTGAGATGTATTTTTTGGTAGCATTTACAAATGCTGCATTCTTGTCTGCAATGTTAATTTTATGTTCTTGTTTCAACAACCCAATTTCATGTTTTGACCTCCAATTTTCTCTGTCCTTGAGAATGTTTTGAGTCTTAAAAATCAACTCTTTAGCATCAAAAGGTTTGTACAAATAATCAATTGCACCTAATGCTAAACCTTTGTATTTATCTTCTAATTCTGTCAAGGCTGTAATGAATATCAACGGAATATCTTTGGTGAATTCATTAGATTTTAAGCTATCTAACAAGGCCAAACCATTGGTATTAGGCATCATGATATCTGAAATAATTAAATCGGGAAGTGTGTTTTCGCAAATTTCTAGTGCTTTTTCCCCATCTTCTGCTACCAATAAATCGAAATAATCAGCCAAAATATCAATTAAAATTTGGCGCATTGGCGAATAATCTTCTACAATGAGGACTTTTTGTTTCATGACCTTAAAAAATACTTATAAAATTTAACATTTATTGTGTTAAATTACAATTATTTTATCAGATACTATAATTAATCTACTGATTGTTGGAAATTAGGTAGACTTATTTTAAAAAGTGTTCCGATATTGAGTTTAGAAACCACTTCAATTTTACCATGATGAAGCTCAATAAAATTTTTTACTATAACTAGGCCTAAACCTGATCCTTGATAATTGGAACTGTTACTTGCCCTGTAAAACGAATTGAATAATTGAGGCTGTTCGCTTTCAGGAATACCAATTCCAAAGTCTTCAACATGAATGTTGGTTTCATCTTTATCTTGAAATACAGAAATAACAATATCTAATTGAGAATATTTAACTGCATTGGACAAAATATTGGTTATTACATGAAACATTAACTTTGGATCAAATTCAATGTCATCAATTGGCGATTTCGCAATTAGATTGATCTTACGGTTTGTCAAATACGAGTAATTTTGCACTATTATATTTTCAACAAACCGAAATAAATTATCTTTTGTAAAGCAAACTGGCGTTTGATTAATATCATGCCTACCAATCATTAAAACTTCATTTAACAAGTTGTTTAAATTGTAAACTTCATTGTTAATCGTATCAATGTAGTGAACAATTTTATGGTTATTTATCTGATACTTCTCAAATGCAATTTGCAACAAATCTATACTGCCTTTTATTGTTGCTAAAGGGGTCCTAAACTCATGAGAAATTGTACTAACAAATTTGTTTTTTAATTGGTTGAGTTCGGTTTGCTTTTCTAAGTTTTTAAGTGTTTCTAGTTCGGCCTTTTTTCTGTCTGAAATATCTAATCCAAATCCAAGTACAAAATCAATTTCTGACTTGCTATTGTAAATGGGTTTGAAATGCCTTAGCACCCATTTACTTGATCCATCTGGCTGCCGACCTTCAAATTCTTCTTCATATTGAATTAAATTACCTGTTTGAATTACTTTTTTAAAGGTTTCTTTGCGGCCTTGAATGTGTGACTCAGATAAATTGTACTTCATTGCATATTCTTCATCAGTTTTACCAATTATCCAATTTCTTTTTTTCTCATCAGATAATGCTATTTTATTGATATATAAATACTTATGACAATCAGAAAATACAACTACATCTACAGGTAAGTTATTTAATAAATTTTCATAGAATTCTTTTAATTGCTCTAAGCCTTCTTTTTCAGTATGGTGTGCATTTGTTGGCCTAATAAAAAAAACATATAGCTGTTCGTTCAAATCAAATTTAATTTTCAAATGAACAGATAACCTCTCTGAATTTTCTCTTTTTAAAAGGGCAATAACCTCTTGGTTTACTTGATTTAATAAGGGTTGAGTAAAAGGAGATTCTTTATCTAAGATCACATCAGAGATGTTTTTCTCTAAAAAATAATTATTGTCTATTTGATAGGAACTGAAATTACCTTCAGCATATTTGATTTTTCCTGAGTTTTCTACAACCAAAATGAGCTTATCAGCAGTGGATTCAATGAGCTTTTTGTATTTTGATTGTTCTTGCATTTTTAAATCAACCTAAGAACGCTTCTACTTTTTCTACCATGTTTAATGACCCCATAATTACAGGGACTCTCTGGTGTAATGTTTCAGGTTCAATATCCAGAATGCTTTGTCCTTTACCATTGGTAGCTTTTCCACCAGCTTGTTCGCATATATATGCCATTGGAATACCTTCAAACATTAATCTTAATTTACCATTAGGTGATTTTGCAGTTGGTGGATAAATAAAAACGCCGCCTTTTAGTAAATTTCTATGAAAATCGGCCACCATAGAACCTATGTACCTAGCTGTTAACGGACGTTTTTCTTCACTATTTTTTTCTTTTGCCCAACTTAAATATTGTTTAATTCCTTCTGGAAATTCAGCGGCATTCCCTTCATTTATAGAATAAATTGAGCCTGATTTAGGTGTTTGAACCATTGATTGCGATAAACAAAATTCCCCAATAGAAGGGTCTAAAGTAAAAGCATTTACGCCTTTACCAGTTGAAAACACCAACATGGTGCTGGTTCCATATACAACATAACCGGCTGCAACCAACTGGTTACCGGCCTGTAAGGCGTCAGCTAAAGTTGGATTGGTTCCTGCAGGAGAAATTCTTCTGTATATTGAAAAAATTGTGCCTATTGAAACATTCACATCAATATTGCTAGAGCCATCCAATGGATCGATACAGATAACATAATTGCCATTTTTAGAAAATTCACCTTCTAATGGAATCACTTCATCATTTTCTTCACTAGCCATCATACAGACCTCTCCACCTCTACTCAATGCCCAAATAAATGTTTCATTGCCAATGATATCAAGCTTTTTAACATCTTCTCCTTGTACATTTACTGAACCATGATCACCTAAGATATGTGTCAATCCTGCTTTGTTAACTTCTCTAGAAATCATTTTGGCAGCAATACCAATATCTCTTAATAATCTAGAAAGCTCACCTTTTGCGTATGGAAAATCATTTTGTTTCTCAATGATAAATTGACCTAATGTAGTAATATTCATGATTTGAATTGTTTAAGCAAACCTAAAACAACTGAACGAAT
>CANHRW010000030.1 GCA_947462865.1 Bacteroidota bacterium
CGCTTCACGCGGCTTTTTCTTTCTTGTTGCGGAGGCAGGACTCGAACCTACGACCTTTGGGTTATGAGCCCAACGAGCTACCACTGCTCCACTCCGCGATATAGGGATGCAAATGTAGGACATTTGTTGAAACGAGCAAAATAAAGTGTAAATTACATACTATAGGGTTGACCATCAAATGAATAGTTATTTCATTTGCTTCAATTGATGCAGAATTTCTTCCAAACCATTGCTTTTGATTTCGTAAAGTGTGTGCAATTGCATGCCCAATTTGCCGGGTGGCATGCCTTTTCTGTTGAACCACTCCAAATAAGAAACGGGTAAATTACTCAAAACAGTGCCTTTGTATTTACCAAAAGGCATTTTTTGTTCAACCAAACTTTTTAAAATTTCAGGGTTCAGCCCCATTTCATTAGCCATGTACCGATTCTTTTTTTCCGTAGTTGATAATGACGCTGTGTTCGTATTCTAGCCATTCTTTCCAACGTTTGTCTACATCAATACCAGTTCCATACTTTTTGGCATAGCCCAAGAAGGTAGTATAATGTCCGGCCTCACTCACCATTAAATCGTGGTAGAATTGAGACAATTCTGGGTCGCTGATATGTTTAGACAATACTTTAAAGCGTTCGCAACTTCTAGCTTCAATCAATGCAGAAAAAAATAAACGGTCTATAAACGATTGTTGACGACTACCATCTTTTTTTAAAAATTTAATTAAGTCGTTCACATATTCATCTTTGCGCTCTCTGCCCAACTGAAAACCCCTTTGTTTAATGAGTTCATGTACCTGGTTAAAATGTTCTATTTCTTCTTTAGCAATGGCCAATAAATCGGTTACCAAATCAGGGTGTTCAGAATTTTGAGTAATCAAATAAATGGCATTGGTAGCAGCCTTTTGCTCACACCAAGCATGGTCCGTCAGAATTTCTTCAATATTGGTCTCAACAATATTTACCCAACGTGGGTCGGTAGGAAGTTTTAAGCCTAACATAGTTGTAATTTCAGTTGCAAATCTACCTGAATTAAGGAGTTAAAAAAGCGTCAATAAATGTTTTCTTTGTAGGGTGAAGTTTACTCAACATAAATTGTTAATCATTGGCTCGGTTTGGCCTGAACCCAATTCATCGGCTGCAGGTTTAAGAATGATGCAATTGATAGATCTTTTTCAGAAAGACCATTGGAAATTGGTTTTTGCAAGCACAGCTGGGCAAAGTGAATGGTCTGTGAATTTATCAGAATTGGGAATTGAAACAGAGACAATAGAACTCAATAACGCATCGTTTAACTTATTCTTGGAGCAATGTCAACCCAATGCCGTGTTGTTTGACCGATTTATGACCGAAGAACAATTTGGTTGGAGGGTTGCTGAAACTTGCCCACAAGCCATCCGCATTTTAGACACCGAAGACCTACATTTTTTAAGGGCCATTCGAACCCAAGAATGGAGGACTAAAACCAATGATTCAGAACCAAATTGGCACTTCAAAGCTTGTTTCAGAGAAATTGCGAGTATTTACCGTTGCGATTTGAGTTTAATCATTTCAAGTGCAGAAATGCAATTACTCACTCAAACCTTTGGTTTGAACCCTCAATTATTACATTACCTGCCTTTATTATATGCATCACCCAATACGGCATTATTGCCAACTTACTCAGACAGAAAAGATTTTCTATTTATAGGGAATTTCTTGCACGAGCCCAATATGCAAACAGTGATAGAACTCAAAGAGAAAATTTGGCCGATGCTCCGTAAGAAAATTCCTGGGGTTCAACTTCATATTTATGGAGCATATCCTTCTCAAAAAGCTTTAGGATTGCAGAATGGCAAAGAACATTTTTGGGTACATGGGCGTGCAGATAATTTAGAAGAATGCATGCAATCTGCGCGTGTACTTTTAGCTCCCATCCCATTTGGAGCAGGTATCAAAGGGAAATTATTAGATGCCATGTGCAATGGTTTACCCTCTGTCACCAGTTCAATTGGTGCTGAAGGAATAGGAAATGCAAGCAATTGGCCAGGTTTTATTACAGACAATACCGATGATTTTGTTAGCGCTGCATGTCAATTATACACACAAGAAAATTGTTGGAAAGAGGCACAAGAGAAGGGTTTTGAACGCATTCTTGAGGCCTTTCATTTGAGTCATTTTGAATCAGCCTTTCACGGGCTATTGCATCAGTTCATTGTTACATTAACACAACACAGAAATCAAAATTTTATAGGCGCGCTATTGCAATACCATACTTTTCAAAGCAACAAATATTTTTCCAAATGGATTGAGGAGAAAAACAAAGACCAACACTAAACCAACCCGTTCAACACAATCCGCAAAATATTCTGTTACTTTGCAACATGTCTTTTAAATCAGGCTTTGTTGCCATCATCGGAAAACCCAATGTAGGGAAATCTACTTTGCTCAATGCCCTCTTGGGCGAGAAACTGTCAATTGCTACTCAAAAAGCACAAACAACACGTCACCGCATCAAAGGCATTTACAACACGCCTGAATGTCAAATCGTATTTTCAGATACTCCAGGAATTATTCAGCCTAAGTATAAATTGCAGGGCAGCATGATGAAATTTGTGAACGAAAGTTTGAGTGATTGCGATGCAGTTTTGTTCATGACTGATTTCAATGCTTACAATGAAGAACCTGAAATCATAGAAAAAATTAAAATGATTCAAACACCCATGATTTGTGCCATCAATAAAATTGACGAACACACTCAGGAAGAGGTTGAACAAAAAATAGCTTTTTGGAAAGAATTAGGTATTTTTAAGTCCATTGTTCCGTGTTCTGCGAGTAACAAATTCAATGTAGATATACTCATTCAAAACTTGATGGAATACATGCCTCAGGGAGCACCATTTTATGAACAAGATCAATTGACCGATAAAAGTGAGCGCTTTGTGGCCTCAGAAATTATCCGCGAAAAAATCATGTTGCGTTACAAGGAAGAAATTCCTTATTCGGTTCAGGTAGAAATTGAAAGTTTCAAAGAAGAACCTCATATTATCCGCATTTCAGCTGTTATTTACGTCATGCGCGATTCTCAAAAAATTATTTTAATTGGCAAAGGAGGTATTGCCATTAAAAACATGGGCATTGCTGCAAGAAGAGACTTAGAATTGTTTTTTAAGAAGAAAATATTCTTAGAAACATTTGTCAAAGTTAAAGAAGATTGGCGCGACAACGACCGTACCCTAAAGCAATTTGGATACGAGTCTGAATAAATGGCTGAATGCCTAAATCTCATTTAGATTGCCCATAAACCAATTCTATTCATTAACTTCGCAGGCTAAAATTAACTGATTGTGGGAAATATTGTTGCCATTGTAGGAAGACCAAATGTAGGGAAATCAACTCTTTTCAACCGCATTTTAGGCGACCGTAAAGCCATTACTGATGACTTTAGCGGTGTTACCCGAGACAGACACTATGGCAAAGCCGAATGGCAAACCCGTGAATTTGTTTTGATAGATACAGGTGGCTATGTGCCTCATAGTGAAGACATATTTGAGTCTGCTATACGCGATCAAGTAAAAATTGCCATTGAAGAAGCAGATGTGTTGCTGTTTATGGTAGATGTGCAAACTGGTGTAACCGATCTAGACCAAGCCTTTGCCAATTTGTTACGCAGGAGTAAGAAACCAGTTTTGTTGGTAACGAACAAGGTTGACTCCTTTGACAAAGAATACGAAGCAGCCGAATTTTATAGCCTAGGTTTCAAAGAAATGTATTGCATTTCAAGTACCAGCGGGAGTGGCACCGGAGACCTCTTAGATGCTGTCATTTCAAAAATGCTACCTGAAGATTTGGTGGAGCAAGAAAGCATCGACCTCCCTAAAATTGCTGTTGTTGGAAGACCCAATGTAGGTAAATCCTCATTGGTAAATGCCTTGTTAGGTCAAGACAGAAACATTGTAACTGAAATTGCAGGCACCACACGTGATGCCATCCATTCGCATTACAATTTGTACGGAAAAGAACTCGTTATAGTAGATACTGCTGGTATTAGGCGCAAGAAAAAGGTAGAAGAAGACATTGAGTTTTATTCTGTCATGCGTTCATTGCGCTCTTTAGAAGATTGTGATGTAGCTATTTTGGTCATTGATGCCACTGTGGGACTAGACCAACAAGATTTAAACTTAGTAAATTTAGCAGTTAAAAACGGCAAGGGTTTATTATTGGTAGTTAATAAATGGGATTTAATTGAAAAGGATACCAAAACTGCCAGAACTTTTGAATTGGAAATCAAAGAAAAACTAAGGCCTTTTGATGATGTAAAAGTTTTGTTTGTTTCAGCTCAAGAGAAACAAAGAATTTTTAAAGTCATTGAAGAAGCTTTGCATGTGTTCGAAAACAGAACCAGACGAATTTCTACCAGTAAATTAAACGATTTCTTCCAAGAAGTCATTGCGGCCTATCCGCCACCATCAGTTAAAGGTAAGTTTGTTAAAATTAAATATGTCACCCAATTGCCTGGCAGGAGCCCTAAGTTTGCCATGTTTTGTAACCTTCCACAGTATGTGAACGAGAGTTACAAACGTTATTTAGAAAACAAGTTGCGTGATGAATTTGATTTTACAGGCTGTCCAATTACCATTTATTTCAGAAAAAAATAGCCAAAGTTTGGTTATTTGAATATCTCGTTTATATTTGCACCGAATTTAGAAACAATAAATTTAAAACAAAATGAAAAAAGTATTATCAATCGTTGCCGCTTCTGCTATGTTGGCTATCGTAGCTTGCGGTCCTTCTGCTGAAGAAAAAAAGAAAGCTGAAGAAAAGAAAATCCAAGACAGCATCGAAGCTGCAACTCGCTTACAAGATTCAATCGCAGCTGAAGAAGCTAAGATGATGATGGGCGATTCAACTGCTACTGATACAGCTGCTGCTGCTACTACAACTGAAGCTGCTCACTAATCATTAGTTGAACACATTAAAAAAGAGTACCAAATTGGTGCTCTTTTTTTTTGTACAATAGAAAATATATAGTTGTGAATTGTCCTCAATTTCAGACTTTTATTAAAACTAGCCAGTCAAATACTAAAAATTATTTGCAGAGATAAAAAATAACCCTATCTTCGCAGTCCTTAAATACAAAGGTCATGGCACAACCAACATATAACCCTTCAGTTAGAAAAAGAAGAAACAAACACGGTTTTCGCGAAAGAATGGCAAGTGAATCCGGAAGAAAAGTAATCGCTGCTCGTAGAGCACGTGGACGCAAGAAACTCACTGTTTCTGACGAAAAAAGACACAAAAAGTAAACCGGTTTTCGTAACCAGTTTATGTTATCATAGTAGCTTAAATCCGGGTTTTCTCGGATTTTTTTTTGCATGAAAACCAAGCAATTCACCAAGTTAGAACGCTTAAAGAGCAAGACAGCCATTGAGGCCCTGTTTTTGCCTGATTGCCCCAAACTCAATTGTGCACCGTTTAGGATTGTTTGGAAAGCACAACCTGCATATGCAGGGGCGCCAGTCCAGGTATTGATTATTTGTCCTAAAAAAAGATTCAAACGGGCACATACCCGTAACCGCATCAAACGGCAAATCAGAGAAATGTACAGGCAACACAAACACCTACTTTGGAATGTGCTAACACCTTTAAATCAAACATACTCGGTGGGTGTTTTTTATGCGGGCCCAGAAGAGATGGATTTTCAAAAAATGACAGCTGTTTTTTCTGTAGGCTTGTCTAAAATTGCTCTAACCATTGAAAAAGCTCATTAATTTTCCATTTATACTACTTGTTAAAATATACCAATGGGCAATTTCTCCCTTGTTGCCCAACAGTTGTAGGTATACACCAACATGCAGCCAATATACCATTGAGGCCATTCAAAAATATGGTCCATTTAAAGGAATTTGGTTAGGACTTAAACGCATTGGTAGGTGTGGTCCTTGGGGAGGCCATGGACACGATCCAATACCTTAATACTTTTATTATGTTACAGATTAAGCAATTTGTTTTTAACGATTTTCAAGAAAATACATACGTATTATGGGACGATCAAGGCCAATGTATGCTTGTAGATCCAGGTTGTTATACTTTATCGGAACAACAAGCCCTTAAGACATTCATTGAGCTAGAGCAATTGAAACCTGTTTTATTGGTGAATACGCATTGTCATATAGACCATGTGTTGGGCAATGAGTTTGTGATGCAAACATGGAATTTACCTTTGCACCTTCATCCAAAAGAATTACAAACCTACCGTGAAACCAGTCGTTGGGCTGATGTTTTTGGGATGAATGTGAATGCGATTCCTACAGACTTAGTTTTTATAGACGAAACTAAATCTTTGCTTTTGGGTAGGTATGCCTTTGAACTATTATTAACCCCAGGTCATTCTATTGCTTCTATGAGTTTTTATCAAAAAGAAAGCAATTTGTTATTGGCTGGTGATGTATTGTTTCACAGAAGTATTGGTAGAACAGATTTACCAGGAGGTAATTTAAACGTTTTGCTCAATAGTATTGAAACCCAATTCTGGAATTTACCAGAAAACTGTGTAGTATATAGCGGCCATGGTTCGCAAACTACCATTGGTGAAGAAAAATTATACAATCCTTTTCTAAATTCTTAATTTTGAACATGCAATTTGATTGGCAATTACTTATTGTGGTGGCAATTTTGGCTTGGGCAATAGGCTATTTAGTCAATAAATTCTTTTTCAAAAAACCTGATACTGGCTGCGGTACTGATTGTGGCTGTAATAAAGAGATAAAGATGAAGAACTAATACTTTTTAGCCTCCAAACTAAAATCTTGTTACAATGTTTAAGAGGTGGTATTTACCTTAAAACTATGTCACACAAAAACAGTGTTTCTCTTTTTTTCATCGTATTTATTTTCTCATTTCAATTTGCAAAAGCACAGCATACCAAAGATTCATTGCATGCAGTAAATTTTTTTGGGACAATTTATCCAGTCAAAAATAGTGTTGCACTTCAACTTTATGAGCTAAAACCAATGGTTAGAAATAATGAAGTTGCATTCAAATCATTCAAAAAAGCGAAGAAGATAAAAGTAATCAGTACAGGCCTACAAATTCTTTCAATTATACCGGCAGCTTATGCCATTGTTGCTGAAAAAGAATCAGACTTCTGGATTGGTATTGGACTTTCAGGAATGATTAATGGAATAGGCACTTATTTAATGTTGGACCCTTATAACAAACATATCACAAACTGTATTAAAGCATACAATAAAAGCAAAAGCGTTCAATAACAAAATAGCCATTCGAATCACGAATGGCTATTTTGTTTATGATTGCTTCAAATTAGCAAGCATGACAGTGGTCATGGCATCTAAATCAAATGCCGGTTTCCAACCCCAATGCGCTCTTGATTCAGTATCATCAATGCTTTGTGGCCAACTATCTGCAATGGCTTGTCTGAAATCTGGGGTATATCCAAGTGTAAATGATGGAATGTGTTTGCGAATACTTGCTGCAATTTCTTCTGGGTCGAAGCTCATGCCAGAAACATTGTAACTGCTTCTGATTTTTACGCTTTCAGGAGCTGCTTCCATTAACGATATGGTTGCCCTAATGGCATCATCCATATACATCATGGGTAGGGTGGTGCCTGCACTTAAAAACGAGTTGTATGTTTTGTTCTTAATAGCCTCATGGTAAATGTGAACAGCATAATCAGTTGTACCTCCTCCCGGAGCACTTTTCCATCCGATTAAGCCCGGATAGCGAATGCTACGGACGTCAACACCATATTTTTGGTGGTAATACTCACAGAATCTTTCTCCAGCCAATTTACTAATGCCATAGATGGTATTGGGTTCCATTACTGTATACTGAGGAGTTGAAACCCTTGGAGTACTTGGTCCAAAAACAGCAATTGAACTTGGCCAATACACTTGTTTGATGATTCCTTCTTTGGCAGCATCCAAAATATTAAATAAACCATTCATGTTTAAATCCCATGCAAACTTTGGATTCTTTTCTGCAGTTGCCGATAACAACGCTGCCAACAAATACACTTGAGAAATTTCGTGTTTTTTTACAATCTCATAGAAACGGTCTTTGTCTAATACATCTAATTGTTCAAACAAACCTTCTTGGTTTTCAAGCGCTCGTATATCACTACACACAACCTGATCTTGACCATAGCGTTGACGAAGTGTGGCGGCTAATTCTAAACCTATTTGACCATTAGAACCAATGATGAGAATTTTTTCCTTTTTCATGAGATAATTTTACGCAGTCAAAGGTAAATAAATCATTTTTGTTGCAAAGCCTCTTTGGGTTTGAATTTTCCACCAAGAGAACCTGGGATTGTAAAATATGGCGTATCTGTTGGACTGATCCAAGTCAATTGAGAAGTATCAAGTCCTTGTTCAGCCAATCTGTATTTAAATGATTGAGCCCAACCAAAATCAATGTGATACTCTTTTTCGTGGTGTTTGAGTTGTTCTAGTGTTTGATTCAGTGAAGTTGTTTGCTTAGATTGACCCATGAGACTTTCTCTAAATAGTAACATGCCATTGGCAAAGAGTCCTATCAAAACAATGGCCACAATAATCCGCAAATAAACAATTTGCCAACTGTAAATCAGTAGTAAAATACATATGAGCCATAAATGAGGAATGTAGCGGAATATCCATGCTTCTTGGTTAATGAACACACTGCCTAAAAATAACAACAAGCCAAGTAGCCATTTCCATCTCATTTGCTTTTCAGCTGTTTTAAACAAAGCAATTACAAACAACAATAGGCTCGCACACAACAATTCTGGAAACAAAGTTCCCATGGCTCCTATATCTGGAAAGCCATAGGCATAACAGGCATCTGAAACAATTTCAAACGGTTTTTTATACTGGCTCGATTCAGGTGTTCGCCACCATCCAGGTTTTGAAAACAAAGCCATTCCAAATTTCTCGAAACGGTTTTTGCCGATAAAATTTTGCGGATAATTGCTTTCTGCAAAAAAATTGATTTCTGAATTGGGAACAGCAGGAAAAAACGGATGTCCTTTGTGTAAGTAATTGCTAACAAAAGGATGAAAACCAATCACAACATATACTACTACTGAAAACAAACCAAAACGTAGGAACCATTTTATTCGTTGTTTCTTTTGAGTAATGATCAAATAGCAAGCAGTAACTGCCAATAAGAGAATAGAAAATGCAGTACCAGTAAGTTTTAAATAAGCCAACAAGCAGGTTAGTATAAAGGCCGGTACCCAAAATCTCAATTGAGGGGTCTTGCATACCATAAGCCAAAATAGAATAGCCAATGAGAGTATATTTGCCAAAATACCATCAACATAAAATGTGGTAAAATTAAGCAGCGCTAATGGATTCAAAGCAATTAAAATGCCAATAAATACTAAGAAAATTTTATTGCCTTTAAACAGTTGCTGTAAGAGTCCACCACTGAGTATAAAGGCTGTAAATATAGTACTATACAAAGCAATGCCTTTTGCCCATTCTATGTGCTGACTATACGCATACACCACTGCACCATATGCCCAATGCCCAATAGGAAAATGATTTAAATAATACTGGCAATAGGCTGTCTGTTCAGGTAATAAGTTTTCATAAAATGGGTTCCATCCTTTTGCTAACAAATACACTGCATCATGGTGGTACCAAATGGCATCAAAACAGGTTTCATGATACATTGAAGCATATGTAAAAGCAATGAACAACAGCGCAGATGACAGACCTGCCATAGCAATACTTTGCCATTTATTGAGTCCATTTACTTTAGTTTGGAAAATGCCGTTTGCCACAAAAAATAATCCCATTGAAAAGGGGAAATGCCAAAATCCAATCGGAATATTTAACATCAAACCAATGATAGGAGTTAGCATCAAGAGCGCATATTGCAGCAGCATACTTGTACCTAACACATAGAAAGGCTCTTGGATGGCAAACAGTTTATTCAAACGCATCAGGTAAAGTTTGTGGTGTGGTAATTTGCCTGTTACCCGATAACCAATTATTTGTAAATTGACACCAATTGCAATCTTCTTTGCCACAGCCTTGTGTAAATTCTTTGTTCTTGATTTTTGAATAAACCGTTACAATTTGGTTCTGAACAAAACTCAAATCTTGAGGGGTAATGGCTATGGGTTCTTTGAAAAATTGGCCAGAATCTTTATCTGGTTCAACAAAATCAAACTCGGCGCTGCGCATTTCCCATTTCTTGGTTTGGTCATTGTCTAATATTAACTTGTAAAACACTGCTTGTCTCCAATAATCGCCTCCATTTATGTCTTCAAAATTGGGTTCTTTGCCTTTATCATTGGCTTCTTCTACTTTTTTAGCATCTGGACGATTGAATTTTTTTAAAGCGTTTTTATACTTGCCTGTTTTGTAGTCGACCACTTTTACAAAATTGCCATCAAATTCTAATTTATCTAGTTTTCCGTTAATTGGAACTCCGCTAACTACCACATTTTTGTAGGCTTTTTCAATAGAGGTAATTTTGTTCCAATATTGAATGTACTTGTTGTAAAACTGAGTTAGAATTTGCTCTCCATATTCAATTTTACGTTCAAAAGTAGCGGGTAAAAAACTATCCTCATGTTTGCGCATGTACCATTTAAAATCTTTTACAAATTGAGTGGCATCATGGAACTGTTTTTCTGGGTGTTCATTCATCTTTTTAAACAATACCTCTAAGGCGTGGTGAACTGCCGAACCAAATGTCATATTTGGACTTTTTGCTGCAGGTACTTTAATGAAATTATTGAAATAAAATGAAACCGGGCAATGCAAATAGGCATTCAAATGGGTAACACTCAAAGTGTATTTCTCAAGCAAACTGTCTATAAACGGAGAATCTAATAAATTTTCTGGAAGCCTAATCTCAAGGGTTTTTAAGGCTATTTGTAAAAACTCATCTACCCATTTTTTTTCTACATTCTGAACTGTTTCTGTCACTTGCCCGCTTGCTCGGAGTTCGGCAACAAATAAACTAGGATCCATTTCTTTGTCTTTCAAATCATGTGCAGCATAAGAAACAACCAACTGTTTTCTGGCCCTTGT
Organism: Bacteroidota bacterium; assembly: GCA_947462865.1. Taxonomy (GTDB): domain Bacteria; phylum Bacteroidota; class Bacteroidia; order UKL13-3; family UKL13-3; genus CAISCU01. The sequence goes on from CANHRW010000030.1 coordinate 11,027, forward strand.
CAATGCCACATAAAACAACCTTCTGGCCTCTTCGATTTCATTTTCTGATTGTTCGAATAAGTTATCGGGCATTGAATAGGTTCCAGAATTGCCTGCCTCATCCCATTTTTTTCTATTCGCACCAATGATGAAAACATAGTCAAACTCTAATCCTTTTGCCCCATGTGCTGTTAAAAAGTTTACTCCATTTTCATTGCAATACAACCTTTCGGCAGGTAGTGCAATTTTTCTATCATTCATCAATTGCAGTAGTTGAATTAAGGATCCCAGCGTATGGCTTGGCTTTTTGTTGCAGTGCAGTTTAATGAAATCAAAAAAAGTATTGAGAATCTCCATTTGCCAACTTTGATCCGGACTTCCAATAATTCTGGCTAACATTCCAGTTTCATTGATGATTTTTTCTATCAGTTCTTGGATGGTTAAATTGGCAACACTTTGAATGAGCGATTCAATTAATTGACAGAACTGGCGGATGGCTTTTGTCTCTTGTACTTGTTGAAATAAACTTTGTTGCTGCTTATCGGCCAATGATTTCAATTCCTGACGCCATGAGGTGCTACGTTCTGAGAAATTCTTTTTAGCAATTTCGGTAGACAATGCTGCCAATTCTAACAATGGAATTTGAAACTCTTCGTAATGTAAAATTTCAAATAAAAAGGCCTCGCCGCTGTGAGGCTTTTTGCTCTCAGCCTCAAGGTACATCATAAATTGCACTATTTTCTTCACCAAGGGAGTCAACAGCACATTTTCACGTTTTTTAAGGTTGATACCTATTTCATTGGCTTGCAAATTTTTTACAATCAACTCTGATTGATTGTGGTTTCGGTACAGCACGGCAATTTCCTTCATAGGAACACCCGCTTGTTTCAGTGCCAATATAGATTGTGTGACAGCTGCAGCCTCATGAATGGTATTGTAGCAATTCCAAATAGCTGGTTTATTTTCGGTTAATTGTGCATGTGCTGCCATGGCTTGTAAGCCTGCTTCTTTGCGCAATCGGGTTTGGTTATTTGCAATCAGTGCAGCTGAAGTATCTAATATATGTTGGGTGCTCCTGTAGTTTTCTTTGAGCGCAATGGTATGAATTTCTTGCTCATATTGCGCTTTAAAATGTAAAACATTCTCAACATTTGCTCCTTGAAATCGGTAAATACTTTGGTCATCATCACCAACTACAAATAAATTAGGTTTTGTTTCCCAGTAACTAACCAAAAGGCTTAACAATTCGTTTTGAGAACCACTAGTGTCTTGGAATTCATCAACTAAGAAGTACAAGTATTTTTCTTGGTAGTTTGCCAATAAGCCTGCATTTTCCTTAAACGTTTGAATGACCCATAAAATCATGTCGGCAAAATCGTAGCGATTGGAGTCTAACAACAATTTTTGGTATTTCGGAAACAACAAAATGGCTGCTTTGAGCTGCTCCATTTTCTTTTTTTCTGCGTTTATAAGATCGGTATTGAGGTCACCTTTTTGGTACTTATTGCCATTTTTAGTACCTGCTTTTTTGTAGATGTATTTTTCTCTGTCGGGTAAACTAAGTAGGTAGTCATCTACTTTTTGTATCAAGAAATCTAAGGGCCAGGCTTCTTTTTTAATGACCTCAAATAGTTTTTTTAACCGAGAAGTTTCGTAATATTCATCGCCTGTATAGCGTTTTAGCGGATGTTGGGCTGGCAGTTCATCTATTATTTTTCTGAGAATTTCTTCTTGTTCTAATTCGTCTATGGGGTCAAGGTTATTGTAGCCAAATAATTCAAGGTTTTCTTGAATAACCATGTTACAAAACGAATGAAAGGTATGAATGGGAATGCGGTAGGCATCTGGGCCAATAAATGACACCAGTCGTTGGCGCATGGCTATGGTTCCAGAATCAGTATAAGTTAAGCACAGGATATTTTCTGGGTTAGTATCTGTTTCGTTTAAAATATAAGCGGTTCTTGCTGCAAGAATTTGCGTTTTGCCAGTTCCCGGTCCGGCTAAAACCAATACTGGGCCATCAATAGATTTTACTGCTTCAAGTTGCTGGGGGTTTAGATTTTCTAATATTTGAGTGAACTTTTCAAGGAGTTCTTCATTCAGTTGTTTCATGCGTTTAAAATACGATGATTCCTTGAATGAAAAAATTCAAAAAACAAAAAATCTGATTCTGAACTACTAAAAAAATTGTTGAATTATTGTTTGCTCAATAAAACTACAGCATAAGCTACAATGCCTTCTTCTCTGCCAATAAAACCCATTTTTTCATTGGTAGTTGCTTTCACTGAAACATCGTCTAAACCAACCCCAGCTATGGCTGCAATATTGTTTCTCATTTGAATGGCGTGAGGCATGATTTTAGGTTTTTCACAAACTACACTGCAATCAATGTTTACTACTTTAAAACCCTTTTCATGGATCAATTGAATGCATTTCTTTAAAATCAAGCCACTATCAATGCCTTCAATAGATTGGTCTGTATTTGGAAAATGTTCTCCAATATCACCCAGTGCCAAAGCGCCTAAAACTGCATCAGAAACGGCATGCAATAGAACGTCTGCATCACTGTGTCCAAGTATGCCTTTTGAAGCAGCAATTGGAACCCCCCCCAAAATAAAAGGCCTGCCTTCTACCAATTGGTGTACATCAAAACCAAAACCAATGCGCATCTTATTCTGGTATTAAATCTTGGTTTCTGTTGTCGTCTTTGCTTTGGCTGGCAAAAGCATCAAAATCAAACAAGAAAGAAAAACGCAAGGTATTGTTTAGTGGGTGGTTTTGGCCAAATGCAACCAAATAGGATAAATCTAATGCAAATACACTAAACTTTAATCCAGTTCCAAACGTCATGTAGCGCCTGTTTCCTTTGGTTGGACTTTCATGAAAATAACCAGCTCTCAACGCAAATTGTTTGTCGTACCAGTATTCTAAACCAGCACTGTAATTGATTTCTTTTAATTCTTCAGCAAAGCCGCCTGGTGAATCGTAAAACGATTGAATCATTCCCTGAAATACTGGTACATCAGGATCCATGCCAACCTCTATGATACGCTTGTTTTCTCTATCTAAACTGTCATAACCTTGCACCGTTTGTAAGTAAACAGGGTTGGTTGGTACCATCAATTTACTGGCATCAGCAGCTATAGCTATGGTATTGAATTCATCTATTACCAATTGTCCATATGTGCCCACACGCAAACTGATAGGTATAAAATTTTGGTATTGTTGGCTGGTGTAAGACATTTTAGAGCCAATGTTGGTGGCTGCTGCCCCAAAACCATAATTCAATTGGTATTTTTTACCTTCAATTTTAACTTTGGTTTTGTTTTGGTAATAAGAGGTAATATCTGCAGCATATGAAGTTCCAGCTGCAACTGGTGTTTGTGATTGGTTAAAGCCTCCAGCTAAGTCTGAACGGATATAACGAAAAGCAATACCTACCGAAAAATGGTCAGACAATTTGGTGGCATACCCCAAATCTAAAGCCAATTCATTAGGAGTATAATTGCCGGTACTGTTTCCTAAATTGTCTGTAAAATTAATTTGACCCAAAGAAAAATACCTGAGCGAACCTGCTATGGCATCTCTTTC
>CANHRW010000031.1 GCA_947462865.1 Bacteroidota bacterium
CAAAATATTGTTTAAAATTAACCTATAACCAGGTGAATTTGGGTGTAAACTAAGGTCTGTAGGTGGCTCTCCCACTTGGTGTTGGTAATCTTCTGGATCGTGTCCTCCATAAAAAGTCCAGGTGCCTTTTCCGGCATTGCCATGGATGTATTTGGCTTCACCCAATGATTTATTCTCACCTAAAATGCTTACTTCACTTTTAATGAATTGTTTTCTAAATGCGGTTGTTTGTCCCCAAAAACCTTTAATGGTTGATGTATGGTTTTGAACTAACATGGTTGGAACAATGTCCCATTTTGCAGAAAATTCAAATAAAGAAAAAACGTCATTTTGTTCAGTTACTGCCCTGGTTCCTTGCATGGCATCAATATAACTGTGTTCGTATGTATAAGGGTCTAAATACAAACGGTAGTCTTTAAAAGCAAAACCTTTAGAAAAATCTAATTTTTGGTCTGCCAAGGGGTCAGCAGAATCTCCATCAAAAACACGGTCACAAATGTCTACACCTTCAGCTGACAATGCAATGTCATAAGTATCTGTAGCACTGCACATGGCAAATAAAAATCCTCCACCAGAAACAAAATCTCTGATTTTTTTAGCTACAGTTAATTTCATTTCTGATACCTTAGAAAAGCCATGCTTTGCTGCGGTATTTTCATTTTCTTTTACTTCTGCTTTGTACCATGCTGCTTGAGCAAATTGACCATAGAATTTACCGTACTGTCCTGTAAAATCTTCGTGGTGTAAATGCAGCCAATCATAAGTTGGTAATTTGCCAGTAAGCACTTCATCATCAAAAATGACTTCATAAGGAATTTCAGCATAGGTAAGCACCATGGTAACAGCATCGTCCCAGGGCTGTTTGGTTTTAGGTGAGTAAACAGCAATTTTGGGGGCCTTTAATAGCTTTACCAGTTCCATATTTACATCCGGCTTGGCAATGTTTAATAGTATTTCTGAAACCTGACCTTCACTGATAATCTCAAATTTAATACCTCTAATTTGGCATTCACTCTCAATTTCAGCTTTAAAAGGTAACATAAAACTACCTCCTCTGTAATTCAAGAGCCAACTTGCTTCTTCTCCATTTTTAAGAGCCCAATAGGTTAATCCATAGGCTTTTAAGTGATTGTTTTGTTGCTCATCCATTGGAATCAAAATGCTACTTGCAATCAAGGTGTTTGAAAAAATAAACATTCCCAAGCATAAGCCGATGAATTTTAATTTAGCCATGGATCTGTTGAATTGAACGTGTAATTACTTGATAAATCTCTTTGGCATTTGGTTCGTCTTTTAATAGATCTAAATGGGTTTCAATAGTCTTTAAATCATGCCTAATTGCAGGACCAGTTTGTGTTTCTAAAGGAGACAACATTTCAATTTTACGCAGGGTTTCATGTAATATAGGAAGCAATAAATTAAAATGGAGCTTTTCTTTATTGAGTAAAAATGCTGCTTGTGTGCACATGTGATTGCTAAAGTTGTTTACAAATGTGGCGGCAAGGTGGTATAATTTTCTTTCATTTTCATTGACTTGTAGAACTGATTCTGAAAGAAGTTCTGCTATTTTTTTTATTTTTTCTAAAGTGGTTTCTGAATTAGCTTCAATTAATAGTGGTATTTTTTTTAAGGAATTAAATGTTCCATTGCTGAAACTTTGAATGGGCCAAATGACTCCATATTGGCTGTGATTGCTCAATAATTCAATTGTTTGGGAACCAGAAAAATGAATGATTGTTCCATTTAATTTAGGTGCCAATTGAGCTACCTTTCCTATGGCATCGTCATTGACACATACCAAATAGTAATCTAGGTGATGAGGAATGTCTTGAATTGCATCTATACAACGGGTACCAAATTTGTTTGCAAATTCAATGGCATGGCTCTTGGTTTTGCTATGAATAAATTCCAACTGCATCTTTTCTTGTATGCATGTTGCTGCCAGAACAGTTGCAAGTTTTCCGCTGCCTATGATGCCTATTTTCATGAAAATATTTCTACTATTTTCAAACTTAACGAATTTGAATGCATTTGCTGACAATGTATAGATAATTTTGATTCAAATGCTTGAATTTACTTCAATAAATAACTAATTTAGATGGATAAAACGTATGAATATGAATTTTAAAAAAATTGGATTAATTGCCTTCACAGGATTGTCTTTTTTTAGTGCGAACGCACAAACAGCAGATAAAAAACTGGCCATTGGCTTTCAATTGGGTTTGTCTGAGTACGCTGGAGACTTAGGAAATGGGTTTGGACAGTTTTCTATGAAATCTAGGCCTATACAAGGAACCATAAAAGGCTCTAATCCTGGTTTTGCAGGCATGTCTTTAGCCATGTATGTTAATCCATATATTGATTTGGCCTTGTCGATGAATGTTGGTGAATGGGGTTATTACTTGGCCAACGATAAAAGTTTCAATTCTCATTTTATGGCTTCGGATTTAAGTTTGAGGTATAAATTATTAGGGGAACGCAGTAAAAAAGTTCAGCCATATTTATTGGTCGGAGTTGGAGCAAGAAGCATTAGTAGGATTGATTCTGTAATTTATCATAGCAACCACGATTTTGACAATGAACATCAGAGAGAAATTAATTTATTGGCTGGTATTGGTTTAAAAATCAATATGATTCCGAATGTTACCCTTACGTTACAAACAGTTTATGGTATGACCAATAACGATAAAGTTGAAGGAAGTCCCAGATTGGAACACTATGGATATGATCAATTTTTAAATCATAGCATTGGCATCAGTTATCAATTTGATCCAATAAAAGTTCACAATCATATTCATGAGAAAGTAAGTAAATTATTCAAGAAATAAATTTAATTGATAGTGAATAAAAAAGGGGGCCAAAGCCCCCTTTTTTATTGTATTAAAAGCTATTTTAATAATTGTTTAACATCATTGGCATAATCAACATAAGCATTTCTTCATCTTGCTCTTGATTTGCAGGTACAATCACTCCAGCTCTATTTGGCTGAGACATTTCTAAGGTTACCTGAGTTGCGTCCATTGAATTGAGCATTTCTAATAAATATTTAGAATTGAAACCTATTTCCATGTCTGCTCCTTCATAGCTACAAGTTAATTTCTCTTGTGCTTCATTTTCATAATCAATGTCTTCTGCACTGATGGTTAACTCACTTCCAGCTAATTTTAAGCGGATTTGGTGAGTTGTTTTATTTGAAGTAATTGAAACACGCTTTACAGACATTAACAATTCTGAACGGTCTATGGTTAACTTGTTTGGATTATCTGTAGGTATTACAGCTTTATAATCAGGATATTTTTCGTCTATCAATCTACAAATCATGCTCACTTCACCAAATTGGAAAAACGCATTAGAACGGTTAAAGTTGATTTGAACTTCAGTTTCATCTAATGGAAGTGCTGATTTAAGCAAATTCAAGGCCTTCTTTGGCAAAATAAACGATTCTTCAACGCCAGGTTTGATATCGTTTCTTGAAATTCTTACCAATCTATTTGCATCAGTGGCAACAAACGTGATATTGTTGTTTGAAAGTTGGAAGTATACCCCAGTGAGGTTGATTCTTAGTTCATCATTGCTACTTGCAAAAATTGATTTTACAATGCCTTTGTGCAATACTTTTGATGGAATTTTAAACTGATTGGCTGCTTCAATCTCTGGAGATTTAGGAAACTCTTCTCCCCTTTGCGCAGTTAATTTAAACCTACCTGATTCGTATTTAATTTCAACAAATCCTTTTTCTAAATTAATAGAAAAAGCCAAAGGTTGATCTGGCAAGGATTTTAACAATTCCATGGTAGTTTTAGATGGAATGGCTATTGATACATCTTCTTTTGCATCAACCTTGATACTGGTGCTCATGGTTGTTTCTAAGTCGGTAGCAGAAATATGCAACACACCGCCTTTGATATCAAACAAGAAATTATTCAAAATTGGAATAATTGGCTTTGCCACGATTACACCATCAACATAAGACAAATGTCTTAACAATACACTGCTGTTTACTATAAATTTCATACTGTATAAATCAATTTTAAACGCGGATTCCGCTATTTTGACTTCTGAATGAATCAAATTTAATGCATTCAGGAGACGAACAAAAATACTCGTGAATCGGTTGCGGTCAAATATAAGTTATGCACATTCATTCACCTGTTTACTGTGTACTTTCTAAAATTAAATCGATTGAATCGTGGCCACGGTCAAACCAATTCATTTCATCGGAATTGGTCAATGAATCGGGCAAGGGGTTGGGTGGAATAAATGTACTAATTAAAACGGGTTGTCCAGCATTGATCCAAGCCGTATACCACATGCAGGCAATTGCATATACAGCTTGCATCATTCGTTGTTCTACCATTCCATTCAATGCATTGTGGTATGCTTCGGCATACTCAAATGACCATATTTTAACCCATTTTTTCCCTTTTCTAACAAAACCAAAATGGTTTTTGGGCGCAATTTTCGTACGAATTTGTAACTCTTTTTCAAAGACTGCTGGAAGCAGTGCATATCCTTCTCGTATGCTATTCCATGTAAATCTCAATGGGTTGTTTATGTATTCGGCTCTTGAAACAATTGATTGGTATTGGCTTGCAAACAATTCAGGTAATCGGCTTTCAAACAATGCATGTATACCAATTTGACCCGTAAATTGACCATTGTAATTTGCCGTATTGTGTAAAGGCACATGTGCATCAGCCATGTAATGCCCCAAATCTGCTGAAAGTTTTAATATTTGAGCTAGGTTATTATGGCAAAAAGCGTCTTCTAAATTGTTCAATGTGAATTGAATTTGCCAAGGAACTGAACCGTGTTTCAAAAGGGTATCTATTGAATATTTTTGAATTGCAGCAGCAAACATTTCAGGAATGGTATCAATTGGTGAACTGTGCTCATAATGGTCTATGTCTATATAATGACGACCTGCTTCTTTTGGGTTGATATACCTTCTTTTATCAGGATCTAAGGCATGCGCTTTTAAATACCCAATATGTTGTTTATAAAATCCAAATAATTCAGGTGGAAGTGCATAAACAGCCAATTCATTGATGAGTTGATGCGCAAAAAATCCCCAAGCATAGTTCTGTTTAGGACAGGCAATGATGGCAATTAGCAGGTGTAACTTGAGCAAGATCTGATTCATCTAGAAAAATAGCTTGCTTCAATTGATTTTCAATTTTAGTACTGAAAACCAGTTGTTTATTGTATTTAGAATATGCCTATTTATTTGATTTTATAGGAATTCATTAAACAGCCACTTCGTATTCTCTGAGTGTTGCATTGAGCGAAGTTTTTAGGTCGGTACTTGGTTTTCTTTGGCCAATGATCAGTGCACAAGGAACTTGGAATTTGCCTGCTTGAAAAGTTTTTTCTTGCATACCAGGAATAACCACACTATTTGCAGGAACAAATCCTTGGTATTGAATTGGTTCAGCTCCTGTTACGTCAATAATTTTGGTAGACATAGTAAGCGTAACTCCCGCGCCCAATACCGCTCCTGCTCCTACTCTGACTCCTTCAACAACAATACATCTAGAGCCAATAAAACAATTGTCTTCAATGATTACTGGAGCTGCTTGAACTGGTTCTAAAACCCCGCCTATACCTACCCCTCCAGACAAATGAACATTCTTACCAATTTGAGCACAACTGCCTACAGTAGCCCAAGTATCAACCATTGTGCCTTCATCAACAAATGCACCTATATTTACATAAGATGGCATTAAAATAACTCCTTTTGAGATGTATGCACCGTACCTAGCAACTGCATGTGGTACTACTCTGATACCCAATTCGGCATAATTTGTTTTTAGCGCCATTTTATCGTGAAATTCCATTGGTCCAGCATGGAGTGTTTCCATCTTTCTAGTTGGAAAATACAAGATAACCGCTTTTTTTATCCAATCATTTACTTTCCAATCATTTCCATTGGGCTCTGCCACTCTTATCCTTCCTTTGTCCAGATTTTCTATGACTTCATTAATTGCGGCAATGGTTTGTGGGTTATTCAATTGGCTCCTATCGTTCCAAGCGTTTTCTATTATTTCTTGTAATGTCATGTGGCAAAATTCAAATCAATTAGGCATATTTACAAACAATCATGGATATTAAAATTGAAAGTAGTTGGAAAGCAGCATTGAATGAGGAGTTCTCTCAACCTTATTTTAATGATTTGGTTCAATTTATTAAGCAAGAACAGCAGCTTGGTAAAACAATATACCCACCTAGTAAACATATTTTTAATGCATTCGAGTATACTCCTTTACCTCAAGTAAAAGTAGTGATTTTGGGCCAAGACCCCTACCATGGACTTGGCCAAGCCAATGGATTGTCTTTTTCTGTCAATAAAGGAATGGCCATTCCTCCATCATTAAAAAATATATACAAAGAACTCCAACAAGACCTGTGCCTAGTTCAAACTCCTATTCATGGTGATTTAAGCAATTGGGCAGAACAAGGTGTTTTTTTATTGAATGCAACGCTAACTGTAGAAGCACATTTGGCAGGTAGCCATCAAAAAAGAGGTTGGGAAACTTTTACAAATGCTGTCATCCAAAAAATTTCTGACCAACAGTCACATTGTGTTTTTATACTTTGGGGTAGTTATGCAAAAAGTAAACAAGTATTCATTGACCAGCAAAAACATTTGATACTGACTGCTGTACACCCTTCTCCTTTGTCGGCATACCAAGGATTTTTTGGTTCAAAACCATTTTCTAAAGCCAACGAATGGTTAAAATTAAATGGAATTTCACCTATCAATTGGCATTTAAATGAACCACAAACTCAGATTTAAATGAAAAGAATTCTTAGAACCATTGTATTATTGTACTGTTGATGAGAAAATTCAGAATACTATACCAACAATTGGCTGAAAGTGCTTCATTTGCGCTTGATGCATTGAGGAATAATAAAACGCGAACTTTTCTATCTACACTTGGCATTACCATTGGTATATTTTGTATTATTATGGTGTTGTGTGTGGTAGATTCTTTAGAAAAAAACTTAGAAGCAAGCGTTGATTCTTTGGGAAAAGATGTTGCATTCGTTGAAAAATGGCCATGGGAATTTGGCCCCGATTACAAATGGTGGAAATACATGAACAGGCCCAACCCCAATTTAGCAGAATTAAAAAAAGTCAGTAACAATACCAGTTTACAGTCTAATGCTGCACTCACAATAGATTTACCTAACTATACCGTTAAAAATGGAAAGTATGCCGCTGAAGGTGTAAAAGGAATGGCTGCTTCGTTTGAGTATATAAACATCAGACAAATGGATTTTGAATTTGGTAGGTACTTTACAGAGAATGAAGCCAACAATGGAGAAGCCAAAACTGTGATTGGATGGGAAATTTATCAGAATTTGTTTCCATCACAAATCAATCCTTTAGACCATCTCATCAAAATAAACGGCAACCCATTTAAGATTTGTGGTGTTATTAAAAAAGAAGGCGAAAGTTTAATCAATAACAGCATGGACAATGTGTTCATCATACCAATTAAAGCGGCAAATACCTATATCAGAGCCAATTCTTATCAAATAAATAGCCGCATTCATGTAAAAGCAAAAGCAGGGGTAACTGTTGATTTATTAGAAAATGAGTTAAAAGGTGTAATGCGCAGTGTTAGGAAGCTAAAACCAATGGAAGAACCTGATTTTGCCATCAATAAAACCACATTGTTGTCTGGACCACTTAAGCAATTGTTTGGTGTAGTGAGCATTGCAGGATGGGTTATTGGAGGTTTTGCCATGCTTGTTGGCGGTTTTGGAATAGCTAATATAATGTTTGTAAGTGTCAAAGAAAGAACCCAGCAAATTGGCATTCAAAAGGCTTTGGGGGCTAAAAACTATTTTATTTTGGTAGAGTTTTTAGTAGAATCTGTTTTACTTTGTTTGTTGGGTGGTTTCATAGGCTTGTTATTTGTTTATCTCATTACCCTAGGTGTAAAATCGGGTTTGGATATGAATTTGTATTTGAGTCAAAAGAATATCATAACAGGTTTATTGGTATCTGTTATCATTGGTATTGTTTCGGGTTTTATACCTGCATTGTCAGCTGCCAAATTAGATCCTGTAGAAGCCATAAGGTCTAAATAATATGTTTGTAAGTGGATTTACCATTGTAAGAAACGCCGAGAAATACGACTATCCAGTTGTAGCTTCTATCAGTTCTTTATTGCCACTTTGCGACGAAGTAGTTGTGTTAATAGGTAACTCTGATGATGCAACAGTTCAATTAATTCAAAACATAGCTTCACCTAAGATTAAAATTCACCATTCTATTTGGGATGATTCTTTACGAGCCGGTGGTCGGGTTTTGGCCGCTGAAACCGATAAAGCTAAAGATTTGGTAGCTGCTCATTCCGATTGGTGTATCTATCTTCAGGCTGATGAAGTCATTCCCGAAACTTCTTATGCTGCAATTGTTTCGGCAATGAAAGCCAATGTTGCCGACAATAAAGTGGAAGGTTTATTGTTCAAGTATATTCATTTCTTTGGGAGTTACGATTACATAGCTACTTCAAGAGATTTTTACAGACATGAAATTAGAATCATCAGAAATAACCCGCTCATTCATTCCTATCAAGACGCGCAAGGCTTTAGAAAAAACAACCAGAAATTGTTAGTAAAAGCTATTGATGCTTTTGTTTACCATTATGGATGGGTCAGACATCCGCAAATGATGTCAAAGAAAATCAAACATTTTCACCAATTGTGGCATTCAGACGATTGGATCCAAGAACAAAAGCAAATTCAAGAATCGTTTGATTACAATGCCATAGACTCATTGAACCTTTTTACTGGAGTGCATCCGAAAGTAATGCAAAGCAGAATTGAAGCTAAGAATTGGCAGTTTACACCACTATTGAAGAATAGAAAAATTGGAATTAGAAAAAAAATCCTTTATTTGATAGAGCGTTTAACGGGTTACCGAGTTGGAGAATACAAAAATTACAAATTGATTCATGAAAATGCATCCTCAAATCGTTAAAAGACTTTTCCTCTTTTTCTGTTTGTTAACCATTTCAGGTATGCTGCTGATTGATATTGCCAGGGCATTGGCTAGTATTGGCATGATAGGTATGAGCTTAATGGCTATTTTCAATTTTATTATTCACAGAGAAATAGATACAAAGGGTATAAAAATTTATATCAGTTTGGCACTCTGTTTTATGATGCTGCTGCCCTCCTATTTTTATTCTGCTAATTTGGATTATTTTCTAGAGCGTTTACAAATTAATATTCCCTTTTTCATCTTACCTCTTTGTTGGTTGATTGCTCCACAGTTGTCTTACAAACAATTGATGGTTTGTTACACATGGTTCATTGTTGGGGTATTTTTGATTGCAGCTAAAGCCTTATTTTATTACCTGATGCATCAAAGCATGGTTAATGAATTGTACTTACATAGCCAGGTAATGCCTACATTGGTTACCCATCACCCTACATTTAGTTTAATGTGTGCATTTGCTGCGTTTATGTCTTGGCAATTGTATATGGGTAAATTCAATTTCAAATTTCCAAGATTTGAACAAGGAATTTGTCTTTTCATTGCCTTGTTTTTATTTGTATTTGTACATGTGTTTTCAGTTAGAATAGGTATGCTTGTGATGTATGTATTTATTGTAGTAGAAACCATTAAATATGGTATTCAAATTAGTAAATTCAAAGCCATTGTTGCCTTCTTAACTCTTTTTGTAATAGGGTGTTTTGTTTTGTACAATTCACCTACATTTAGAAATAAAATCATCAATACTGGACAAGATTTAGCGGTCATCTCCCAAAATACATCAGCTAATAACCAATCTTTAGCAAGTAGGCTCATATCTTATCAGAATGCCATTGAAATTTGCAAGCAAACAAGTTGGTTGTTTGGTTGTGGGTTGGGCGATATCAAAGATTTAAATACCCAACTATTTCAACAATCATTTCCAGATGTGAGCAAGCCAATTATTCCACACAATCAGTTTTTATTTTTATTGGCAGCAACCGGAATCACAGGTTTGTTGTTTTTTACTATGGCATTTTTTTACCCGATCTGGTATTTCAGAAACAAGTTAAATCCTGCGTTGTATGGTATTTATCTGTTACTTATTTTGGCTTTTCAGGTAGAGCCTGTTCTGCAAACACAATTGGGTGTCGCATTTAGCTTGTTCTTTTTGTTAGTAGGTATTCGAGTAAATTTACACATTCGCTTAAATGCTGAAAATGCACATGAAAAATGAACAGATAAACCATACTGCAAAATTCAGAAAACTACTTTTTTTGCTCGAAGTATTTAAGCTTGCTTGTACTGCTTTTGGTGGACCTCAAATTCATTTTACCCAATTTAAAAGAAACTTGGTTGAACGCAGAAAATACTTGAATCTCGACGAATTGGTTGAGTTAAACTCTTTATGTAGTATTCTTCCAGGCCCTACTTCCACTCAAATGATTACTGCAATTGGTTTTAAAAAAGGAGGCCCACGGTTGGCCTTTTTAACGCTTGCTATTTGGATTAGCCCAGCATGTTTTTTAATGGGTAGTTTTGCTTTATTAGTAACACACCTTGGCATTTCGGTACAAGAGCTTCATTTTTTAAAATATATACAACCAATGGCATCTGGTTTTATTATTTATGGCGCTTTCCAGTTTGTTCAATTGTTTATCCATAAGTTTTATCATTGGATTATTTTAGTCGCAACTACCATCATTGGCATTTTGGCAAGTACTCCCTACTTATTCCCAATTTTACTGATTGCTGGAGGATTGACCAGTAGTCTTATACATCAAAAAAAACAAATTCATCCTGTTCAAGCAATCAAAGCAATCAATTGGAGTAACCTGATTTTGTTTTTTGCAATTTTTACAACGGCTGCATTACTAGGTTTGGCAACTCAAGACAAATTATTTAGGTTATTTGAAAACATGTACAGGTACGGTAGTTTGGTTTTTGGTGGAGGCAATGTGCTTATACCTATGATGTACAACCAATTTGTTGTGTTTAAAGGCTACTTGAATGCCAATGACTTTCTAGCAGGTTTGGGTGTATTGCAAGCTATTCCTGGTCCAGTTTTTAGCTTTGCAAGCTATGTAGGGGCATTGGCTATGTCTACTGAAGGATTGAATGTACAAATTTTAGGATCAATCATTGCTTCAATTGGTATTTTTTTACCTGGCATCTTGTTGATTTTTTTTGTTTATCCCATATGGGATCAGTTAAAAGTATATGCACCAATAGGCAATGCAATTGAGGGAATCAATGCAGTTTCTACCGGATTAGTGATCACTTCAGCTTATTTGTTGTTTATTCCATTGGCAATTAATCAATCCAATATGATTGTACTTTTAATCACCTTATTTGTTTTGCTTACTACAAAAATTCCTAGCCCAATTATAGTTATTATTACACTCTTAGCAGGATTTTTAGTATAATTGATACCCAATTCAGCAACAGTTCCAATGTCGTTAAAAATAAATTTAGTTGGTTTGTTTACTTTTATTTTGTCTTTAGGTGTCTATGCACAAAATAAAAAAGACAGCGTTTTAACCAATCAATTGGTTCAATTCTCAGGTTTTGTTGTCACTTCAGATAGCAGTAGCATCTTGCCTTATACCAGTATCAAAATTAAAGGTACAAACCGCGGCAGTTATGCAGATATGCAAGGCTATTTTTCATTAGTTGCAAAAGAAAATGACATCATTGTTTTCAGCTGTATTGGATTTGAACCCAAGTATTTTACTGTACCACAAACTAATAAGTCTGCTAAAATAAATACAGTGATTACTTTGGTTGAAGACACATTCTTTTTACCAGAGATGGTATTCAAAGCCAATCCTAGCCCAGAAGAATTTGAGTACATGTTTAGCAGAATCAATGTGCCAATGGATCAATTAACCATTGCACAAAACAATTTAAGGGTTAAGCCATTATTGGCTTTTGGTAATGGCTTACAAAACGATGGGTTGACCAATTCAAGTTGGACATTCAATCAGGTAGCTAATAGGGCATATTATGCTGGTCAAATGCAACCAATGCCTGTATTGGATGTTTTCGCTTGGACCAAATTTGTGAATTCATTGGGTAAGGGTAATTACAAAAAGAAAAGGTAACTATTTTTGAATTGATGAATCTTTTTCCATGATGAAAACGGTTTCATCATCCCTTTTCATAAAGTATTTTTCTCTCGCAAATTTTTCAACTTTTGAGGGGTCGCCCAGTAGTTCAAATTTTTCTTTTTTAAGGCGTTCTATTTCTTTCAAGTAAAAATCATGTTTGGCCCTGGTTTCATTAAGTTCTACCTGGTACCTGTATTGATCCAGAATGCTGTTACGTTCATTTAGTATCAATAAAAGCATGAAAGCAACCGTTGCCAAAAAATATTTATTTTTGATCAGTGCTTTCATGCTTCAAATGAATAATTAACGGGCGTATTTAAATGTTTTACCAGAGAAAATAGCATCATTGCCTAGTTCTTCTTCTATTCTAATCAATTGATTGTATTTGGCAATTCTATCAGTTCTGCTTGCTGAACCGGTTTTAATTTGACCTGAATTCAATGCTACTGCCAAATCTGCTATGGTTGTATCTTCAGTTTCACCACTTCTGTGACTCATGATATTGGTGTAAGCATTGCGGGTAGCCAAGTTAACAGCATTGATGGTTTCTGTTAACGTGCCAATTTGGTTGACTTTTACTAAAATTGAATTGGCTATGTTTTCGTTGATACCTCTTTCTAAGCGATTGACATTGGTTACAAACAAATCATCACCAACCAATTGACAGGTATCTCCAATGCTTTTGGTTAACATAGCCCATCCATTCCAATCATCTTCTGCACAACCATCTTCAATTGAAATGATTGGATAATCTTCTGTCCATTTTTTCCAAAAAGAAACCATGTCAGATGGGGTTAATTCTCTTTTATCAGATTTTTTAAAAATATACAATCCTTTTTCTTCATTCCACAATTCACTGGTAGCTGCATCCATTGCTACGTAAATATCTTTACCTGGTTTAAATCCAGCAGCTTCAATGGCTTGCAAAACAGTTTCTATGGCTTCTTCATTTGAGCGAATATTAGGTGCAAATCCACCTTCATCTCCAACATTGGTTGAATAGCCTTTCTTTTTTAAAACTGCTTTTAAGTGATGAAAAACGGAAGTTCCCATTTGCAATGACTCACTAAAAGTACTTGCATTGGTAGGCATGATCATGAATTCTTGAAAATCGATTGCATTGTCTGCATGCGCACCTCCATTTAAAATATTCATTAAAGGAATTGGAAGTGTATTGGCATTAACTCCGCCAATGTACCTATACAAAGGTAGGTTTGCCTCTGAAGCAGCTGCTTTTGAAATAGCCATTGATACCGCTAAAATTGAATTGGCTCCTAAATTGGCTTTGTTGGGTGTACCATCCAATTCTAACATCAATCTGTCTAATTGATTTTGTTCAGATACCTCTAAGCCAATGAGTTTATCGGCTATGATTGTATTAACATGTTTAACTGCATTTAACACACCTTTACCCATATAAACTGAGTTATCGCCATCTCTTAACTCAACTGCTTCATGTATGCCTGTTGAAGCTCCAGAAGGTACTGCTGCTCTTCCTAAGGCTCCCTCTTCAGTAATTACTTCTACTTCAACAGTTGGATTGCCTCTTGAATCTAAGATTTGACGGGCATGAACATCAATTATTGCACTCATTTTGTTTTGTTAATTAAGTTTATAAAATCATCAAATAAATACCTACTGTCTTG
Organism: Bacteroidota bacterium; assembly: GCA_947462865.1. Classification (GTDB taxonomy): domain Bacteria; phylum Bacteroidota; class Bacteroidia; order UKL13-3; family UKL13-3; genus CAISCU01. The sequence goes on from CANHRW010000031.1 coordinate 13,749, forward strand.
AGGTCCAGGGGCCGCCTCTGGGTGGTATTGGACAGAAAAGGCGGGTTTGTTTTTTATGCGTAAACCTTCTACAGTGTTGTCGTTTAAGTTAATATGGGTTAATTCAACGTTTTCATGTTTTTCAATATCTGAAGCTGCAACAGCAAATCCATGATTTTGAGAGGTGATTTCACACAATCCAGTGATTAAATTTTTAACTGGGTGGTTCAATCCCCTATGGCCATTGTGCATTTTAAATGTTTTTAAACCAGCGGCTTCAGCCAAAATTTGATGTCCCAAACAAATTCCAAACAAAGGGATATTGGCAGCTAAAATTTGCTGTACAGTTGAAACGGCATATGGCATTGCTCCAGGATCTCCTGGGCCATTGCTAATCATAAAACCATCGGGCTTAAATTGCATCATTTCTTCAAAACTGCTATGTGCATTGAATACAGCCAAATAGGCGCCTCTTTCAACCAAAGAGTTTAATATATTTCTTTCTACACCCAAATCAAGTACAGCAATTCTGATTGCTGAGTCGGTATTTCCAAGGTAATAGGTTTCTGGGGTTGAAA
>CANHRW010000032.1 GCA_947462865.1 Bacteroidota bacterium
ACTTAACATGGACAGCAAGAATTGGCGCAGCATACAATCCAATTGACTATAAATTCTTGAACACTTTTTTCTTAGAAAAACAAACCATCATGCTGCCTTTTACATCAAGTATATTAATTGGGTCAGGAAAGGACAAATTAGAATTAGGCACTGGATTTACCATGCTTACCAAGAACTTCAATGAACAAGAAATCGTGCCTCAGCTATTATTGGGTTTAAGGGTGATAGACCTTAACCGAGTTTGTTTAAGATTAAATTATGTCCCAATATTTAGAAGCGGAGAAACCATACATTGGATTGGAGTGAGTTTAGGAAAAAATATTGGGAAAATTCAATAATCACTAAAGTATGAAGGGCTACTTTTTTGCGATTTTAAGCTTATTTGTGACTGTTTTGGTGGGGGCTCAAATAAATAATGTATCCGTAAAAATCGCATTAGATAATGCAGCTAAAGATGAAAGGTTTGATAAATTCCAAATTACACTGGCATTGTTTGAACTGAAAAGAGACAGCATTTTGAGCATGAACTTTGAGGACTTGAAACCGGCTGTGCCCATTTATGTTAAAAAACCAACAGGATTTAGAAGTTTTGCCTACGGATTTATATTTTTTAATGGCAGTAGCAATCCAATTAATAAAGGGTACATAACCGTATTGGTGGGCAATCCTTACCATAAAAATCCAAGCTTATTTGTAGACCACAATCAAAATTTTGATTTTACCGACGATACCAGCTACCAACTCCCCTATTTTGATGAGCCCGCTTTAATTTTTACGCTCACAAATGAACATTATTCGAAGGGAAACATTCAAATTAAGTTAAGTAGACAAATCTTAACGGGCAGACATGATTTTAAACAATTCATGAACGAATATTTTTCGACGACCTACAAAAATCGTAATTTTATTGGGATTGAATTTACATACCGAGAACAACGTTACATCACCAAATCTGGATATTACAAAAGTGAGGAGGATTCTTTTCAAATTGGCTTATACGATGGCAATTCGGACGGTTTGTATCATACACCCTATACAGACAAATTGGTCATCAATGATTTAGTGGATTCTGTTTTTGATGCAACAAATCCACTCAAATTTGAACTCATTGATCCTAGAAAATCACCATTAACTTTTGAAAAAAATGGCACCCTGTATCAGGTGATTGAGTTAGATACATTTGGTAGATTTATCACAATACAACCTACAAAAAAAACAGCTGGCATAGGCAAAATTCAAAATGGAAAAAAAGCTCCTAATTTGGTGTTCCATTTATCAAATGGCGAAAGATTGAAACTTAGAAAATTGAGAAAAAAACAAGTGTATTTATATTTTTCCCAGTTGAATGCAAAGAACTTCCAAACGGACACTTTAATTCTTAGGCAATTGGCTTCAATAGACAGCAATAACCTCAAAGTAATCTGTATACTGTATTCAAAAAATAGCTATGAATTGAGAATCTTTCAAGACCATGTAAAACCTGATTATTTATTGGCTTACGGAACTAAAAAAATCAGTGAAAAGCTTGGCATTAAAAGTGTTCCACAAAGTCTATTTATTGGCAAAAGAAGAAAGGTTCAATTTTATGGTAAATCTCCACATGATTTTTTGAGGTATTACCTTCAAGAACACCCATAAAAAAAGAGGCACAAGGCCTCTTTTTTTATGGGGATATGTTCTTGTACTATTTGGTAACTACAAACTTGATGGTTTTGAAACCATTTTCATTTTTAATTCTGATGAAATAAACACCACTATTAAAGTTAGACACATTAATGGTTTCATTTATGTCTTTGGTTTGGTATGAAGTTGAATTCAGAATTCTACCGCTCAAATCTATCAATTCCATTGTCAATGGCAAGGTTTGAACACCTGCAATATTTATAATTAACGCGTCATTTGCAGGATTTGGATAAATTGAAGTGAACACACCAGCTAATTCATTCTCATTTACCCCAGTTGGTGAATAAACGACAACAGATCTAGTTGCATTTACCCTATTGCCACTCAAATCTGCAACAGAATAAAGAATTCCATAGGTATTTGCTCTTGATGAATCAACGAAACTGGTAACCTTTACATTCGCTTGTAAGTCTCCATCTAAATCATCTGTAGCTGTAAAGCCTGGATCAATATAACTGCTATTCAATTGCAAAGAATCTGGATTTTTACCAAGCAAAGTTAAACTAGGCGCAAAGTCTAAATCATTACTATCTCTTGGTTGTAATTTCCAATTACTGAAGCTATAATGCAACACACCACGTAATCTTTTCATGTTTTGTTTAGCTTTTAAATTTTGGTTTAACAAATCAGGTAATACCGAAGACATATCATCTACTCTTAATCCAATTGTAGCTGTGCTATCTTGGTTCACCAAAAATTCACCATAATTATTTGCACCATCTGCATTGGTATTTACTATGTAAACATTGTCAAATGAAACCAACATACCTTCAAAAGCATTTAGTTTCCAACGGTTACTTGAAGAAGCGTTTAAAGCTGCAATGTCTGCAATTTGAATGTCAGATTTGAATGCTGGCAAGGCATTTCCTGAAGAAACAACTGTTCCAAATACTGAGTTCAATGTTGTTAAACCCGCAGCTTCTTGAACCCTGGCTGAAGTAATTGTTACCTCATCTCCTACTTTCCATGCAGCAGTACCATCATTTGTTGACCTATTGACAACGATTGCACTATTTGAGTCTGTAGAATTTTTAGTTTGAAGGGTTAAAATATTGAATGACTGTTGTGCCATATTGGTTGAAGTAACAATGGCATTAACGGCTATGTTAATTAATGAATCGCCTGCCCAAATACTCCCATTTTTAGTATTGATACTGAATTGTAAATCTTTTATTGTTTTTGGACCACCATCCATTACCAAATAGGCGCTATTGGTAGCCAATGAATCTGGACTAAACTTATACACCCCATTAACGTCAGTCATTTTGATGAAGTATTTAACAATAGCACCATTTGCTTGTGCAGGCACATTTCCAGACCAAATCATTGTATCATTTGGTAAAGTATTTCTTGTAAGAGTAACACTAGAAAATTGAGCGTTGTCTAATCCGGCAGCATAAAAAACTTCTACATTGCTAACAGCATAATCGCCTTGGTTTACTTTAGCTGTAATGGTAACAGCATCTGTTGATGTGGCTGCTGCAGGCATACGAGTTTTTGAAGCCAATGTTGGTGGCATATATACTGCAGGGCCCAAATCTGATGGGGTCAAAGGAGCCAAAACATATTTGTACTCACCTGCAATCAATGAATGAATGACAACACCTCTAATATATGACAACTTAGTCCCAATAATTGGAGGGGTAAATCTATTTGCAGGTAATGAATCTTCTGAATTGTTATCGTTTCTGAACCATGCTGAAAAATCACTGATATCGATTGCATTTCCATTGGCATCGGCAACAGACCAAGTCCAACGTGAACCATTTAATGTTCTAGTGAAAACAGAGATGTCTTTTAATTCAACATAAGTCCCTTCATATTTTTCAGTAATAGCAGGATTGGCAACTTGTCCAACATTAACGTTTCCTGTCATGATTGAATCAACAGTCAATGAAATAGGAACTATTTTACGTGGATTTAAGTCCAAAATCTCTACGCCATTGTCCCAAATAGGATTTCCTTTGATAACGTTAATTTGAGTATGGCCTAGCTTAGAACCTGCTGGAGGAGATGAACCTCTAAATTGTTTCAGTAATCCTGTTACACGTACTTTTGTTCCAGGTCTGAGATTGTCATAGAATGAATTATCACTTACCAACTGGCTCAGTGTAGTTCCCATGCCCGCAGGATCACACATTAACTCTACACCACCCCAAGGGCCAACGATTGTATCGGCAACGATAACTGCTGCTCTTCTAGATTTAGTGGTTGATAATCCGTACAATCTAGGATCAAACAATACATATCCTTCGAAACGAATAGTATCCTTGTATTGAGCACTTTGTAAAGTAGGATTGATGTAATCAGATGAATCATTTGGAGGCGTTGCAGTTAATTTTGAATCACTCACAAATTGCACATCACGCAATGGAATAATCGGATAAGGATTTTGTGCATTCACCAGACTTAAAAAGCTGGTAAATAGTAAAAATAGTAAAAGTTTTTTCATGTTTAAATTGCCATTTAGCAGACAAAACTAAAGATTGTAGACAGTAAATACAACCCCTTTTAAACCTGATACAAAAACATCACTTAAAATTCATTTACATTATTTAATAACAGCAAAACTTCCAGACTGAACTTGTCCTGAATTTAAGTCTTTTACTGTAAACAAATAAACCCCTGTAGCTATCTGAGTTTTGCTATCGTTGAGTAAGTCCCAAGCATGCTCTCCTCCACTCGTAACGGTCTTTGTAACATCCCCAAAATTATTGAACCAACGAGAATCACTGCCATTGTAACTTTCTGACTGGTGCTGTATAGTGTTGATGACATCTCCACTTGCAGAATAAATAATAATCTCGGCTGATGATGGTAAGTTATAAAATACCAATTTCCTCAATCTGGTATTTTCACCATCCCAAGCGGCCTTTGTGTTATATGGATTGGGATAAACACCTACTTTTGATTCTTGTCCATTAAAATTATTGACTGATTTACCAGCAAATGCTCTGAATTCACTTTCTGTAAAAGATGATTCCTGTGATTCAATACCCAATGACTTATCACCTTCGTCAAATGCGGTCAACATAATGAGGTATTGCCAACCATTGTTAACATTGTTGAACGTGTATTTATAGGTATAAGAGGTTGTGTCGCCATCAAATTTAACGGGTTGATCTAACAGAATCATTTTAAACCCATTGTTGTAACCTATCTCATTGCCTGCATGATCCCATTGACCAATTAAATTCGCTTTCCCAATTAAATCTGTTCCTAAATCGTCGCCTATATTTGTTCGGTATAACCGGTACCCTTCAAAATCTTTTTTGCGGCTAATGGGGTCAATTGAATTTTCTGCATGTTTATCCCAATAAACTTCAATTTTCCCTTCACTGGTTACTAACTTTGTATGAGGAGAATTGGGAGGCTCTGGCAATACATATCGGTCTAATTTTCCGTTGTTGTTTAAATCTAATTCAGGCCTATACACACCCTTTTCATCTTGATCTTCTCCTAGGTAGGTAGCACGCGTTCTGCTCAAATGTTCTATTAAATCCCTTTCTGATTCTGGTGTAGTTATAATATTTGCACTACCCTGTGGTAAATAGCTAAGAGGCCCATTTTGAGCAGCACAAACAAATGCTACTGTAAAAGTAAATTTCTCACCAGGGTTTACACTAATTAGTGGGCCTGCCGATAATAGCTGTAACCAATTTGCAGGTGGGCCAAATACCGGACCATTTGAACCATTCAGTGTAATAGAATCAATATCATTGGACAATTTAATATAACGTTCTTGATCAGAAGCAGGGCTATTCCAAGGAGCTGCAACTGAATTGAAATTCCAAAAATTATAATTTAAATTGGGCTTAGGATATCCTAAAGCTAAGAATGTATCTGGCTTATTGGGATTAAAAAACAACCCATTCCAATCTATTCCCAAAAATTGAATCGCACCATAAGATTGCGTGTAGGCAATATCATCTCCAAAACTTTGATATGAGTATATTGAATTTAATTTTTTATTGATCCCGTTTCTACCTTTGTTAAAAAAACTGGTACTGGCATCACGTGTGATATTGACATTTCTAACTACTAAATCACTAAAAATGCCTAGATAAACAGAATCCCACCTTTGATTAGAGTTATTGGTAATTTCATAATTGGCTATCACAAAATAATCTGCAAAAGAATAATTCCAAGCATAAGTCTCGAGTTTACATGAAGCTTTAAGCGGATTTTGATGGCCATTGATAGGAAAACTTGTGCCGGGTATTACAACAAAACTGTCTGTAAAATTCATTACAAAATCTTGGTGTGAAACTGCTGAACTGGTGAAATTAGCACTAGATGGCAATTTTGATTTTTCAGTAATTATTGAAGTTGGCGTAAACTCAAATCCACTACCACCAGGAGTATAGCCTGCCGATGCATCAACAGAACTAGAGCTTACCCTAATTTGTCCGTCTACATATGCCCCTATCCATAAGCCGGCTTCAAACAAATGTTCGACCCCACTCCCCTTTGGAAAACACATAGACGAAGGGCCTTGTGTATTGGAACGCACATCGGGCTTACCAAATGTTGCGAAATTATTTACAGTCAGAGCCAAACGTCCTATACTTGTTGTTTTTCTTTGCGAACTTACCTGAGCAATTGAAGTTACCGCAAAAAATGCAAGAATCAGGTATAATAGAAAAATATTTTTACAGTGTTTATTCAACATATTTTCTTTATAAAACAAATGCAAGAAAGTAAATAATGTGCGCAAGTAAAAGTTAAATCACAGCAATCTGTTAATTAAAATTAGTCTGTTTATAGACAGCACATTGGAAATTCAGCAATTGAATTGGTTTTAAACCCGCCGCTCAAAAAACTGTTGAAAAGAATACACTACTAATCAATACTTAACAAGTTTTAGGGCTCATTATTCACAAGTTATCAAGTAAAATAAAAAAATTGTGGATAGATTTATAAAAATGAAAATTTAAAGACCACTGGTGTATTTTTACAACTGATACAAATGGAACATGGAAGACAATTACAAACAAGATACCCGAAAAAAGAGAACCATCACTAAAAGCATTTTGCCTGAGGGAGGTAAATTACCTCCTCAAGCGCTTGAACTTGAAGAAGCTGTTTTGGGCGCACTCATGCTTGAAAAACATGCTATTACAACAGTTGCTGAAATTTTATCTCCGGCAAGTTTTTACAAAGACAACAATAGCCTAATATACCAAGCAATTGTTGATTTATTTAGTAAAGCTGAACCTATTGACATTTTAACAGTTACCGCAGAACTGAGAAAAAAAGGACAATTGGAATTGGTAGGTGGAGCGTATTATATTACCATGTTGACCAACCGCATTGCTTCTGCAGCAAACATTGAATCGCATGCCAGAATTATTGCTGAAAAGTTTTTACAAAGAGAATTGATCCGTATTTCAGGAGAGATTCAAAATGAAGCATTCGAAGACAGTTCAGATGCCTTTAAATTGTTAGACTCTGCAGAAAAGAAATTATTTGAATTGTCTCAAGGGAACATCAAACGCTCCTATTTAAATATCAACTCTGTAGTAAAACAAACACTCAAAGATATTGAAGACCTGAAACAACAATCAGGCAAATACACTGGAATCCCCTCTGGGTTCACCAAACTAGATAACCTTACAGGTGGTTTCCAACGATCTGATTTAATTATTGTTGCAGCCAGACCAGGTATGGGTAAAACTGCATTTGCATTGAGTGTGGCTCGAAATGCTTCTTTTGAAGGATTAGGTGATAGCCAGAAACCCCGTGCTGTTGCAATTTTTTCTCTTGAAATGGGCAACAAACAAATGGTGAGCAGGATGATTAGCTCTGAAGCTGAAATTTCAGGTCACAAACTTAGAACAGGTGAATTAAAAGATTATGAGTGGGAACAATTAAATGCAAAAATTGCAAGCCTGAGTGATGCCCCAATTTTTATTGATGATACACCCGCTCTTTCTGTTTTTGAATTGCGCGCAAAATGCCGCAGATTGAAACAACAGAACGACATTTCCATGATTTTAATAGATTACCTTCAACTAATGAGAGGTGATGACACCGGAAATAAAAATGGCAACAGAGAACAAGAGGTGAGTTACATTTCAAGGTCATTGAAAGCATTGGCAAAAGAATTGGATGTACCTGTTATTGCCTTGTCTCAGTTAAGTCGTCAAACAGAAAGAAGAACAAACTCAAACAGACCCATGCTATCTGACTTAAGAGAATCTGGTTCTATTGAGCAAGATGCCGATATGGTTATGTTTATTTACAGACCCGAATATTACAACATTACAGAATGGGAAGAAGGCGAACCAACAACAGGTCAGGCAGAAGTAATGATTGCCAAAAACAGACATGGTGCCATTGAAAACATTCGCTTGCGATTCTTAAAAGACTATACCAAATTTACAGACTTGATGGAAGACCGTTATGGCTTTGATTCTCCTGGTTCTAAGGATGCATTGGGAACCATTACCAAGAGTTCAAGGTTGAATGATTGGAGTATAGATGACGATGAGCCTGAGGATGATACAAAACTTCCCCCAATCGCGCCATTCTAGCTAAATTCAATTTCATCTAGTAGTGTCCTGAATTCGTTGAGGGTTTTGCTGTCTTTAGTTTTAGACAATAGTTCAATGCCTTCATTCAATAGTGTAATAGCATTTGCATGATTACCATTTGATTGCTCAATTTTTGCCATTTGAAATCTGGCTGGAATATGTTTTGGATTGATTTCAATACATTTTTGAAAACAACTGACTGCTGATTGTAAATTTTCTACAGCCAATTCTTCCATTGCCAATGCATAATTTAAAAAGTCATCATTGGGTGTTTCTTCAAGCATTTCAATGAGTTTCGCCTTTCGATTTTGGTTAAAATTGGACATTCTAAACTATTTTTATTTTCCAAAGATGATAATTTTTCTAAAATGGGGACAAGATGGTTATTCAAATTGGAAAAAAATCAATTATTTGCAGAATATTTCGATCAAAAAATCTGTGACATCATAAAAATATGAAAATCTTAGTTTGTATTAGCAATGTTCCCGACACTACTACTAAAGTGGCGTTTATTGAAAATGAAACAAAATTCAACACATCAGGTGTGCAATACATCATTAACCCTTATGATGAATTGGCATTAACTAAAGCACTTGAAATCACTGAAAAATCAGGCGGTACTGTTACTGTAATACATGTTGGAACTGCGGAAAGCGAAGCCAGCATTAGAAAAGCATTGGCAATTGGGGCAAACGATGCTGTGAGAATAAACGCTGCTGCTAACGATGCCTCTTTTGTGGCTGATCAAATTGCAAGTTATGCAGCCACACAAAACTTTGATCTGATCTTCACTGGTAGAGAAAGTATAGACTATAATGGTGGAATGGTTTGCGGTATACTGGCTGCAAAATTAAAACTACCAAGTGTTCAAGTAATTACTAGCTTAGAAATTGAAGGAAATACCGCCATTATGGAGAGAGATATTGATGGTGGAAAAGAAAAAGTAAGCTGCCCACTTCCAATGGTTGTGAGTGCACAAAAAGAATTAACAGAGCCTAGAATTCCAAACATGAGAGGGATTATGGCTGCTAGAACAAAACCTCTACAAGTCATTGAACCTTCAGCATCAAACCATTTAACTGCAGTGTTGTCTTACCAATTACCTCCAGCAAAAGGATCCTGCAAAATGATTGATGCTAACAATGCCAAGGAGTTGATCAGGTTGCTACATGAAGAGGCTAAAGTAATCTAATGCATAAAATTGCTTTCATTCATTGTTTAATTATGTTGCTCTTTGGGGGCCTCTACTCCAATTGCATGGCCCAACAAGTTCAATTTAAAAATGAACAGGGGCAAACAATTACAATCAAACAAGGCGATCAGATTTCACTTTTTTACAACGGCTATCTTGGACAAAAGCAATACAGCAATGTAGATTTTTTGTATGGAACCGATTCCAGTGTTTTTGTTGGGAATAGTACAAAGTCCTTTAATGAAAAGGCATCAGACTATTTGCTCATGCGTGGGCTACAAAAAAAAGAAATCTTGTTTAAAGATATTATCGCATTTAGACGCATTAGCATTGGGAGAAAAGTACTCAAATCTACCCTCAATTTACTGGCTATTTCAGGCTTTGCATATGTTTTGTCAGAATTAGCCGTCAAAGAAAAGTTAAACTATGGCCAAACCCTGCTCTATTCAATTGCAGGCGGCATTGGTATAACTTCCATCATAAATATAACATTGCCAGAAAACCCAAAATATAAAATGAGTGCGGGTTGGCGAGTTCAAACCATTAATAAATAATTTTTTTTGATATGTCAGTTATTGTATTTGCAGAAAACAGTGAAGGTCTCTTTAAAAAATCTAGCTTAGAGGCTGTATTTTATGCTCATGAACTAGGGAAACTGGTTCAACAAAAATGTATTGCCATTTCTATTGGTCAAGTTAGTGAAGAAAATTTAAAATTATTGGCAACTTATGGTGCCGATCAAATTTTAACTATTGACCAAGCGGAAACCACTCATTTTAATTCGGAATTGTATGCTGAATTGCTTGCCAATACAGCACAAAGTTTCAATGCCAAACAGGTGGTTTTTGCAAACACTTATTCTGGAAAATTAATTGCTCCAAGAGTAGCTGGTATTTTAAATGCATCTATAGCAAGTAATGTGATTAGTTTACCCGCTCTTGAGAACGGATTTACCGTAAAAAGATCAGTGTTCTCTGGAAAGGCCATCGCCAATGTTGCTTTAAATTCAGACACAAAAGTGCTTTCTATTGCGCCAAATACTTTTACCATAGCTGCCATTAATAAAGAGGCTACGATTGAAAAAATACAAACTGCGGTAAGTCTTGAAACTGCTAAAACCAAATCATTGGAGCTGAGTAAACAAGCTGGTAAAATTGCACTTACTGAGGCGGAATTGGTAGTAAGTGCTGGTAGAGGGATGAAAGGCCCTGAACATTGGGGAATGGTTGAACAGTTGGCAGATATATTAGGTGCTGCAACAGCATGTTCTAAACCAGTGAGCGATATGCATTGGAGACCGCATAGCGAACATGTTGGCCAAACAGGCATTACTATTAAACCCAATTTATACATTGCAATAGGCATTTCAGGTGCTATTCAACACTTGGCAGGAGTTAGTTCATCAAAAGTAATTGTAGCCATAAACAAAGATCCTGAAGCCCCATTTTTTAAGGCTGCAGACTACGGGATAGTTGGTGATGCTTTTGAAGTGCTGCCGCAATTGATTGATGCTGCTAAATCTATTCAATCCTAATTGAACCTTATAATTATACGATGGGCAGGGTTAAACTAACAATTTCAGGATTGAGTACAGGACAAAGCAGTGGCTCTTATACCTTGATTTTAAGCGAAGAGCAAGGAAAAAGAAAGTTACCCATTGTTATAGGTAGTTTTGAAGCCCAAGCTATTGCAATAGAAATAGAAAAGATTGCTCCTTTCAGACCCATGACCCATGATTTATTTGTAAATTTTTGCAAAGCATTTGACATCATCGTTCATGAAGTGGTTATATTTAACCTTCACGAAGGTGTATTTCATGCCAAATTAATTTGCGAACAATTAGGTGAAATCCGTGAAATTGATGCAAGAACTTCTGATGCAATTGCTATTGCAGTGAGGTTTAAATGTCCAATTTTTACTTTCTCAGAAATAATGGATATTGCAGGAATAGATTTAAACGAAGACGAGGAGGAGGATATCGATGAAGAGGAGGATATCGATGAAGAAATTGATATTGATGAATTGATGCTCGAAGCAGAAATAGATATTGAAGTAGGTGCTAATTCTAAAAAAAGTAACTCGCCAAATTTCTCAAAATTTTCGCTTCAACAGTTAACTGAATTGCTCGAAAAAGCAATTGAACAAGAAGAGTACAGCTTTGCTGTTCAAATTAGAGATGAAATAAACAAAAGGACCAAATAACATGGAGAGATTTACAGGACTTATTGGAATTGCCGTATTGTTAGGCATTGCTTTTTTATTTTCTAACAACAGAAAAGCAATTAACTACCGTTTGGTTGTTAGCGGACTGTTGCTTCAACTGGCATTGGCCGTGTTCATTTTAAAAACAAGTATTGGACAAAATTTATTTGCTTGGGTTGGGAGTAAAATTGAACAATTGCTTCAACTAGCCGATCAAGGTGGCGAATTTGTATTTGGAGGACTCATTAAACCTGAATTATTAAAACCTATTTTTGGAGACAGATACAGCTTTCTATTTATGTTTAAAATCATTCCTACAATCATTTTTGTAGCAGTGCTTGTAAACATTGCATACCATATTGGTTTAATGCAACGCATCGTTTCATTTTTTGCAGGTATTGTTCATAAGTTGATGCGCGTAAGCGGTAGTGAAGCATTGTCAAACGTAGCGAGTGCATTTGTAGGTCAGGTTGAAGCACAAATCATGATTAAGCCTTATATCAATACCATGACCAAAAGTGAATTGTTAGCGAGTATGAGCGGAAGTATGGCAACAATTGCGGGTGGCGTAATGGCAGTGTATATTTCTATGGGTGTACCTGCACCTTATTTATTGGCTGCAAGTATTATGGCTGCACCAGGAGCATTGGTCATTTCTAAAATTGTTTGGCCCGAAACTGAAGAGTCACCTACAAAAGGAGACATTAAATTAGAGGTAAAACAAGCACACGTCAATTTATTAGATGCCATTTCTCACGGGGCATCAGACGGATTAAAAGTCGGATTAAATGTGGTTGCTATGTTAATTGGTTTTATTGCATTGATTGCATTGGCAGACTTATTGCTTCTTAAATTTGGGTCTATACTGGTTATGTTGGGGTTGACGCCTGAAACCATCGGATTAGATTTAAATCAATTGAGTTTAGACAAACTATTTGGAGTGGTATTTTCAGGATTGGCATGGACCATGGGAGTTCCATCTTCTGATACAGTTGTGGCAGGCTCATTAATGGGGACCAAAATGGTCATCAATGAGTTTGTGGCTTATTCTAAACTTTCACCAATGATTGCCAGTAATTTATTACAAGCTAAATCCGTAATGATCATCAGTTTTGCGCTGTGTGGATTTGCCAATTTTAGTTCTATTGCTATTCAGGTTGGAGGCATCGGAGAACTGGCACCTGAAAGAAGAGCAGACTTAGCTAAATTGGGTTTTAAAGCCTTAATGATTGGTACAATGGCTTCTTATTTGAGCGCAACAATAGCAGGAATTTTATTTTAAACCATTGAGGTTGAATTTACCGGCTTTTGAGCCTAAAATAAACCAAAGTCCAAATGGACCTCAAATTTTTGACCCAATAAGAAAAACATGGGTTCAATTAACCAACGAAGAATGGGTAAGGCAACACATTTTAAATACTTTGACCGAACACATGGGCATTTCAAAGAATTTAATTGCCGTAGAAAAATTACTTCACTTTAATACCCTCAAAAAACGATTTGACATTTGTGTTTATAACAATGAAGCAAAGCCAATGCTACTGGTTGAATGCAAAGCATTTGATATAACATTGAGTCAACAAACCATTTTACAGGTTTTTACATACAACCAAGTTTTACAGGTTCCTGTTCTCTGGATTTCAAATGGGCTTAGGCACATGACTTTTAAAATGAATGCTGAACAAAATTTTGAATTCCATTCTGATGATTTAATATTATAAAGCTCATAAAAATCTTTTAAATTGTAAGCATGTTAGAAGCCGCTGATTATTTTATTCACGAAACTTCCATCGTTGATGAAGGATGCCAAATTGGAACAAATACCAAAATATGGCATTTTACTCATATCATGAAAAACAGCCAAATTGGAAGCAACTGTGTAATAGGTCAAAATGTAATGGTTGCCCCTGGTGTTCAAATTGGGAATGGAGTAAAAGTTCAAAACAATGTGAGTATTTACAGTGGTGTTACTTGTGAAGATGGTGTTTTTCTTGGGCCAAGTATGGTATTTACCAATGTCATCAACCCTAGAAGCTTCATAGAAAGAAAAAATGAATTTAAGGCAACACTTGTTAAAAAGGGCGCTAGTATTGGGGCCAACGCCACCATACTTTGTGGGATTGAAATTGGTGAATATGCCATGATTGGTGCCGGAGCAGTAGTGACTAAATCAGTTCCAGCATACGGATTGGTAGTGGGTAATCCATCTCAACAAATTGGATGGGTTTCTAAAGCAGGAATGCGTTTACAATTGAATGAAAATGGCTTTGCAGTATGCGAGCAGTCAAACGAACAATATGAATTGAGAAATGAAAATTTGAAATGCATTATACCATGACAAATAGCATTCAATTTTTTGATATCAAGCGGCAAAATCATTTACTCAAAAATGAGTTAGAAGCGGCCATACAATTAGTTATTGAACAAGGACAATTTATAAAAGGCAAAGAAATAACCACGTTTGAAAACCAACTTGCTACACATTTAAATGTAAAGCATGTGATCAGTTGTGGCAATGGCACTGATGCATTACAAATTGCTTTAA